>NZ_JAOWDM010000073.1:0-108590 GCF_030334645.1 Citrobacter sp. Cc139 | reverse complement strand
CAGAGTGGTTTAAACATTCTGCTGGTGGCCGCAGTTTCAGACCGTGCGTTAATGAGCGGCGGTTTATCCCACCAACCGGGGGCGTATCCCCAGATCACTGGATCAAGATGCAGCTGCTCATCACGTTCGCTCAGAAGCAGAACTTTTGTTCCTGGCGCTACATTGAATCTTCCGATGGGTTCTGAATCGTATGGAATATCGCGTACTGATTCATCAGCGAGCAGGGCAAGATAATCTTCACGCATCATTGACTGTGAAAAGCGTCCACACATAGAAACCTCCAGCCATATGTCAGACTGAAAGTATAGGGCAGTAAGAAAAAATGGTGCGCACCGTTAAAGATTTAAAAGGAGCTTGTAAGGTAAATCGGAATGATGGTTTTGTGAATTGATGAATTCCGAAAGTGAAAAGGTTACTTAATCTTTGTGTGGTAGCGATCCGGGGGGACATTTGACGGGATTATTCCCCCGTAATTCCCCGTTGCTTCCCCGTTCAGAAAACAGGCATAAAAAAACCAGCCGTAACAGGCTGGTTCTTAGAGGATTTTTTGTCGGCACGAGAGGATTTGAACCTCCGACCCCCGACACCCCATGAGGGCGAGCTACCATCTTAAGGGCAGCTTTGTGCCACAAGGGGACAGTAGACGCACTAGTTTAAAATTTAAGCTTCACCCCACCTTAATAACTTTAATAAAATAGTACAATGAGCGATACTACATAGACTAATTAATTAGATTTATTTTTCCTTTTTAAGGTGGCAACATGATGACCCGTGATGAAATCTCAAAAATAGAAAGTGGTTTTTTCTTACCTGTTTACGATACATTCGTAAAAGGATTGGTAAAAATAAACTCCGCTATTGAAGAGGATGGCAAAAAAATATCCCTGCACATTGAGGATAATTATAAACTTAATGCTCACGCAAAAAAAATAGACAATAATTTCCATATTGTTTTATTGAGTGGGTTGATACCAATAACGTTTGACATTCTTTCTGAAAATGTAGAATTCTTCATGAAAGAATATCCTGACTTGAAAGAAAAGGAATTTCCAGTTGCCTTGGGGTGTGTTTTTATTTGGCACCATATTTTCGGTCATGAATTTGGACATGTCGCTCGAGGACACCTATCATTAGTCAAAAGTAAAGAAATCAATTTGGTAGGTGATTATCAGGTTTTTTCAATGGGATACAATGTAGTCGATGAGAGTTTTAGTGAAGATCAGATTAAAACACTAATGGAATACGATGCAGATGTATTCTCAGCATACTTTGTTGCTGATGTCATTTTAAATACAATAAAAAAAGCCCCAGAGGAACAAATAGAAGAAAAAACACTTATTGGGTTATCTTTAACATCAATATTTTTTTTCTTTAACTTCCTATGTAAACTGGAAGGAAAGAAAAGTAAATATCCTCCCGCAATGGTACGCGCAAATGCCTTACAGACACATATAATTAAGCATTTAAGTAAGAAGACTAAATTAACTGATGAAGAACTGAAAGATATAATGGATATCTCTATTTTTAATGCACACTCCTATTTAGTAGATAACAAAAGATTCTTTCAATCTATGGATGATGTTAGTTTAAATGATTTGTATGAGCGTGAAAATAAAATACTAAGGCAATACCCTGCCTTTGATAAAGTCCTTACTGAAGGATTAGTGCCACATAACAATATATAACCCTTATGACTCTTGTCTGTTTATGATCAATTTTTGTATGTCCGCTCCTTGCTCATAGCGGACATTCACACCTGTAAATTCTTCACCATTGAGGTTATCCATTAGTTATAACCTTTTGAATATGAAGGGATGACAACATTGAAGCTATTGGCGAAAAAATGATGTAACGTATTGATAAAGCATGATAACACGCATGATTTAAAATCCCTTGGTTGTGAAGGTGCTTATAGGCATAGGCAGTTGTTTTTGACCTCTAAAATGGTTATCAAAACCCAAAAACATACATTGATAATCAATAGGTTAGGGGGAAGAACAATGCCAGCTTATATACAATAAAATTATAATATTGTTGTTATTTATCAGAAGGTTGTATTTGAACCATCTAACTACTGCTGCGCCACATGGGGTGGGTTGAAGCGGCTGACCTGATTGTTAAAGGTATGGAAGGCGCAATCAACGCCAAGACCGTAACCTATGACTTCGAACGTCTGATGGAAGGCGCTAAGCTGCTGAAATGTTCAGAGTTTGGTGACGCGATCATCGAAAACATGTAATCCAGATTCTGGGTTGTGTGAGAACGGGAGCCGAGAGGTTCCCGTTTTTTATGCCTGCAACATTGTTTCCCCAAAACGTTTCCCCAAAACTTTTCCCCAAAAAACAGGCGTGCTCACCCTGTTTTTACTTCGACAACTATCCAATCCTTACCCCTGTCATTGTGATATTTGTCTGTCATTACTCTTGATTTATGTTCCAATAATTTCTGGATATCAATCCCTTGTGCTTTATATCTTCTTTCTGAAAGTGATTGTTGCTTGTGGTTCGTAGTATATTGAAAGTATTCTTGGTTATTCGGTGCTCTGTATGTCCTATTCCATCGGTGAATTTGCGCGGCTTTGTGGAATAACCGCCACAACGCTGCGCGCCTGGCAACGTCGTTATGGACTTCTCAAACCACAGCGTACGGAGGGTGGGCACCGGTTGTATAGCGATGACGATATCCAACAGGCGCTTAAAATTCTCGATTGGGTGAAAAAAGGCGTACCGATAAGCCAGGTTAAACCGTTGCTGTCCCGCCCTGGTGCCCGGCGAACGAATAACTGGCTCGCTCTGCAAGAGAGTATGCTGCAGCGCCTGAACGAAGGGAAAATAGAATCTCTGCGCCAGCTTATTTATGATGCCGGCCGCGAATATCCCCGCCCTGAACTGGTGAGCGAGGTGCTGCGCCCTCTGCGAAGCCAGGTCTCAGCTAACGTGCCGGCTATCATGACGCTGCGTGAAATCCTCGATGGTATTATTATTTCTTACACCTCGTTTTGCCTGGAGGGGGATAAGCGTGCGCCGGGCGATAACTACCTGATTACAGGCTGGCATCTTACCGACCCCTGCGAGATCTGGCTTGAAGCGCTTGGTCGCACTGGACAGGGACATCGCATTGATGTGCTTCCTGTACCGCCCGCGATGCTTGCGCCTGAAATTTTCCCCGATCGCAAATGGCTGTTGGTGACGTCCGGCAAACTCACCGTAGCGCGCAAAAAACAGATAGACCTCTGGCAACAGCAGGTCAACTCCCTCGAAGTGATCCCGCTTTAATCCTCTGTCATTACCTTTCTTGTGTGTTGATTGGCCACTACCTTAGTGGCTTACGAATAAATTCTCTCAAAAATACTAAATTTTAATTTGTTGAATTAAATGAATTTATAATTATTTTTTAGTATAAACTTGGACAAATTAAAGTGTTTGTGTAAGTTTTAATTATACCGCCTACGTAATGTGTTTCACAAAAGGGTAAGAGCTATGCGCGCACCGCCATCCGTTATCGACAGGTTTGTGGATTACTACGCCAGTTTGGATCGCCAGCCCGTCCCCGCGCTTGCCGGGTTGTACGACGTGCACGCGGTACTTGTCGATCCCTTCGGGGAACATAACGGGCTGTTTGCCATTCAGCGCTATTTCTCGCATCTCCTGGCGAATGTGAATGCCTGCCGTTTTGCCATTGACCCTCCACTGTGTGAGACCGGGCGGTTTGCCGTGACGTGGACAATGTACTGGTCGCATCCGCGTATTGCTGGCGGAGAAATACGATCTTTGCCGGGATGTTCAATGGTCGAGACACATGGCGAGAAGATTTTTCGCCAGCGTGATTATTACGATGCCGGTGAGATGCTCTATGAGCATCTGCCGCTGTTGGGTTGGGCCGTTCGCCACGTTAAAAGGAGGGTGCGCGCATGATGACTGTCCTCATTACTGGCGCAAGTTCTGGGATTGGCGCCGGGCTTGCAAAATCATGGGCCGATGACGGCTGTCACGTGATTGCCTGTGGCCGCAATCCCGAAAGGCTGGAACAACTGCGCCAATCCCACGCCAACATCACAGTACGCCTGTTCGATATGACAGACAGGGACGCCTGTCGCCAGGCGTTGGCGGACTGCAAACCCGAACTGGTTATTCTCTGTGCCGGAACTTGCGAATATCTCGACCACGGCTGGATAGATGCAGGGAAGGTTGAACGGGTGATGGCGGCGAATTATCAGGGCCCCATCAACTGCCTGGCAGCGCTTCAGCCGCAGTTAACTTCCGGTAACCGCGTGGTGCTGGTCAGTTCGATGGCGCACTGGCTGCCGTTCCCACGGGCGGAAGCCTATGGTGCGTCTAAAGCCGCGCTAACCTGGTTTGCCAATAGTTTGCGTCTGGACTGGGAGCCAAAAGGTATTGCCGTGACCGTCGTTTCGCCAGGATTTGTTGATACCCCGCTTACCCGTAAAAACGATTTTCCTATGCCTGGGCAGGTGAGTGTAGAGCAGGCGGTGAAGGCTATTCGCCGTGGCCTGGCGAAAGGAAAAAATAGTATTGCCTTCCCGACAGGTTTTGGCGTGTTGCTGCGTCTGTTGGCCGGGCTGCCTGAGAGTCTCCAGCGCGCGTTGCTGCGCAGGATGGTGCGTTCATGAAAATTGCTATCATTGGCAGTGGTATTGCCGGATTAACCTGCGCCTGGCGTCTGGCCGGACATCATCAGGTGACGCTTTTTGAAGCGGCGTCGACCCCGGGCGGCCATACTGCGACGGTAGATATAGCGACTCCACAGGGGAATTTCGCGATTGATAGCGGCTTTATCGTCTACAACGACCGAACTTATCCGCGTTTTATGGGCTTGCTGAGTGAACTCGGTATCCAGGGGCAAAAAACGCAGATGAGTTTTTCGGTGCATAATACGCAAAGCGGTATGGAGTACAGCGGTCATACGCTGACTTCCTTGTTCGCCCAACGTCAGAACCTGCTCAAACCCGCATTTTGGGGAATGCTGAAAGAGATTGTCCGTTTTAATTGCCTGGCGAAACGGGCATTGAATGATGTCGATGCAAACGCCACGCTACAGACCTTCCTCGACCAGCACCATTTCAGTACGTTCTTTGCGCGTCATTATATTCTGCCGATGGGCGCAGCCATCTGGTCATCTTCGCTACAGGAGATGCGCCGTTTTCCGTTGCCGCTGTTCTTGCGCTTCTTTGAACACCACGGCCTGCTGGATATCTGGCATCGTCCGCAGTGGTTCGTGGTGCCAGGCGGATCGCGCGAGTACATTCGCGTTATGCTGGCGAAGCTGGGTGAGCGTCTGGCATTGCACCTCAATGCGCCTGTTCAGCAGGTTATTCGTCACGACAGCGGCGTCAAAATCCAGTTGGCAGGATCAGTACAGACGTTTGATCAGGTGATCTTCGCTTGTCATTCTTCGCAGGCTCTGGTCGTGCTTGGTGATGCCACCCCCGCAGAACGCGACGTGCTGGGCGCAATTAGCTGGCAGCGTAACGAGGTCGTATTGCATAGCGATCGCCGCTGGTTACCGGTACGCGAACGCGCGTGGGCAAGCTGGAATTATCGCCTGAGTGGGCAAGATCGCGCCAGCGCCTGCGTCACCTATAACATGAATATTCTCCAGGGATTACCCGAAGGAAGCCCGCTATTCTGCGTGACCCTCAACCCGGACACCCCTATTGACGAGCGATTCGTCTGGCGACGCTTTGTCTACGAGCACCCATTGTTTAATCCCGACAGCTGGCGCGCGCAGGCGCGCCGCACTGAGATCAACGGCCTGCGTCGGACCTGGTTCTGCGGGGCTTATTGGTACAACGGCTTTCATGAGGATGGCGTGCGCAGTGCGCTCGATGTAGTACACGGCATTGCCGCAGGAGAGGGGGGCTAAGATGAACAGCTGCCTGTACCACGGTGTTTTGCGCCATCGCCGCCTCCAGCCAGCAACACACCAGTTTAGTTATCAGGTGTTTATGGCGTGGCTCGATTTAGATGAACTCGCACAGCTTCCGGGCGTGGGCGTGAAATGTAATCGCTTCGCCGCGGCCGCTTTTCATGATGCGGATTACCCGCTGGGGGCACCGTTAAGAGAGAGCGTGTTGAATAAGCTTGCCTGCCTGACGGGCGAACATCCCGGGGGGCGTGTAATGCTTCTGACACAGCTGCGCTATTTCGGTTTTCATTTTAACCCGGTCAATTTTTACTACTGCTATGACCGTTCACAGCGTCTGCGCTGGGTACTGGCGGAAGTCCGCAATACACCATGGAATGAGCGACATTACTACGCTGTAGACGCACAGGAAAAGCGTCCGTCGGAAAAAGCGTTCCATGTATCGCCATTTAACCCGATGGATATGGTCTATCACTGGCGATTTAACCCGCCGGGTAAAACGCTGCATATGCATATCGAAAACCACCAGGCAGAGAAGATTTTTGATGCCAGCCTGATGCTCAAACGCGAGCCGTTGACGCAGGCGAGTTTACGCGCGTTGCTGCTACGACTGCCGTTGATGACGCTGAAAACGGTGTTCGCGATTTACTGGCAGGCGCTACGCCTGTGGCTCAAGCGAGTCCCTCTCTACAACCATCCCGTCAGCAGGAGTGAACGATCATGACCGATCCCGTCTTTGCGCTTGAACCTGATGTTCCGCGCAACCTGCGTGTGGCGCGTTGGCTTCTTTTCCGCATGCTGAGCGGCCTTCGCCAGGGTTCAGTCACGGTGCGGGAAGGGGAGCAGACCTTGCACTTTGGTGATGTTTCAACTGAATTACGCGCTGAAGTACATATTCTCTCGCCCACGGTGTACTGGCGGGTGCTGAAAGGCGGAAGTCTTGCAGCGGCTGAGGCCTGGATGGACGGAGAGTGGGAAACGCAACAGCTCACGCCGTTACTGCAAATATTTGCGCTTAACAGCACCCTACTGGGACGCCTGGAAAGCGGTTTTCGCCTGCTTGGCCGACCCGCCGAGCGTTTGCGTCACTGGACGCGTCGCAACCATCGACAACAAGCAAGAGAAAACATTGCCGCGCATTACGATCTCGGTAATGCATTTTACGCGCACTTTCTTGATGAGGATTTACTCTATTCCAGCGCTTTATTCACCTGCCCCGAGCAGTCTTTAGCGCAGGCTCAGCAGGCCAAAATGGCGCGGCTTTGCGAACAACTGGCACTGACCGCGAATGACCACCTGCTGGAGATTGGTACTGGTTGGGGGGCGATGGCGGAATACGCCGCCCGCCACTACGGTTGCCGTGTAACCACCACGACCCTGTCTCAGGAACAGTTTGCCTGGGCGAAAGCGCGGATTGCCCGCGCAGGTTTACAGGAGAGAGTCAACGTCCTGCTGTGCGACTACCGCGACCTGACCGGGGAATTCGACAAACTGGTGTCGGTTGAAATGATCGAAGCGGTTGGTCAGCGTTATCTGCCGACGTTTTTCCGTACCTGCCAGGCGCGACTGCGTCGTGGGGGAAAACTGGCGATTCAGGCCATTACCATTCAGGATCAGCGCTATCGCGAATACAGCAAAAGCGTTGATTTTATTCAGCGCTATATCTTTCCAGGGGGCTTTTTACCCAGTATCACCGCGATGAGCGGCCTGATGACAAAGCATACTGACTTTGTGGTTCGTAATCTGTTCGATATGGGGCCCGACTACGCCCGGACGCTTGCGCACTGGCGACAAGGATTTGTTCACGCCTGGCATGACATTGAAAAACTGGGATTTGATGAGCGTTTTCGTCGTATGTGGCTGTACTACTTCGGCTACTGCGAAGCCGGTTTTAACGCCCGCACGATCAGCGTGGTGCAATTGACGGCGGAACGTCCATGAACCGCCATTTACAGGTCTTTATCCTGGCTGTCGGGTTAGATCTGTACTGGCTCATGGTGGTGTTATTTCGTGAGCGCGGCCTGGCGTTATGGCTTGGGCTGGCTATTCTGGCCTGCTTCTTGCTGCCGTCTGCGCAACGTCTGTACGCGTTAATGCTGGCAGCGGTGGGTAGTGGTCTGGATGCGCTGTGGGCGTTGACGGGGTTGATTAATTTTCACGGCGAAGCATTGTTGCCGTTATGGATGGTTGCGCTTTGGCTCATGTTCGCTGTCCTGTGGACGCACCTTACCTGCTCGACTACCTTGCCGGGATGGCTGCTGGCCATAATGGCCACCGGTGGTGGGCCGATCGCCTATGTGATAGGAGAGCGTTTGGGGGCCATTACTTTTCTGGAACCAACATTTATTGTTGTTGGCTTAATGGCGACGGGCTGGCTGGTGTTGATGCTGTTTTTTCATATTTTCATGGGGAAACACTAATGAAACCTGCCTTATTGATACTGCTGGGCGTCATGGCGACGACGCCTTTTGCCGGTGCCGCTGACTGGTTAAGCTGGCGGCAAGTCGGCGATGCGACGCTCTCCTGGGGACCATTCACGATCTATACCTCACAACTGCGCACGCCGGATGGGCGCTATCGCGGGCTGAAAGAGGATCAAGCACTGATTATCACCTATCAGCGCAATATTGAACGGCAAGAACTGGTTAATGCCACCCGCGATCAATGGCGAGCGCAGGGTATTCTCGGGCGGGAAGCGCAGAGTGAGTCCTGGCTTCGCATGTTGAGTGAGATATGGCCAGACGTCGCGCTAGGTACGCAACTGGCTTTTGTATTGCAAGATAAGCAGGGGAAGTTTTGGTATCGCGCTTCAGCGGCTCAAAGGCACTTTATCCCGCTTGGCCCACCGCAGTCGGCGGCGTTCAGCGAAAACTTTCTCTCTGTCTGGCTGGGTTCCCGCACGCAATATCCTGAGCTGCGTCAGCAGCTTACTGGAGGTAAAAAATGAAACGTTTATTGGCCCTGAGCCTGCCCTTGCTGATGCAGGTGGCTGGTTGTAGCGCTGAAATTGCCGACTATCGGCAACAGCAGCCGACGCTGGATATCTTTCAGTATTTTCAGGGAGAAACGCAAGCATGGGGGATGATTCAGGACCGCAGCGGTAAACAGCTTCGTCGCTTCCATGTCGATATTAACGGCGATGTGGTGGGAGACACATTGACCCTCAACGAACGCTTTGTGTACGACGATGGAGAGAAACAGCAGCGGGTATGGCATATCCGTAAAGTTAGCGCCGATCGTTACGAAGGTATTGCCGGTGACATTGAAGGCGTGGCGAAGGGGCAAGCATCGGGCAACGCGTTCAACTGGCATTACAGCATGAATGTGAAAGCCAGCGGCAGAACCTGGTTGCTGAATTTTGACGACTGGATGTACATGCAGGATGCTAACCATCTGTTTAATAAAACGGAGATGAAGAAATTTGGCCTCACCGTCGGTACGGTGACGCTTTTCTTCTCCCGTAAAACGCGATAGTGAGGAAGAGGTCATGAAAATGCAACCCATCGTTGGGATCAGCGGCTGTTTAACGGGATCTGCCGTCCGCTTTGACGGCGGGCATAAACGGGCAGAATTTGCGATGGAGAAACTAGCCCAGTGGGTGACTTTCCAGCCTGTTTGCCCGGAGATGGCGATAGGTTTGCCTGTCCCTCGGCCAGCGCTGCGCCTGGTGCAAACGACTGTCGGGGATATTCGCATGCGTTTTAGTCACGCACCTCACGAAGACGTGACCGACGAAATGGCTGACTTCTGCCAGCGGTATCTGGCAGGGCTGGACACACTGTCCGGTTTTATCGTCTGTGCAAAATCCCCCAGTTGTGGCATGGAACGTGTGCGCTTATATGACGATAAAGGCAATCGCGGGCGTAAAGACGGGGTGGGACTGTTTACCGCCGCGCTGATGGAGAAATATCCGTGGCTACCGGTAGAAGAAGACGGGCGACTGCACGATCCGGTCCTACGCGAAAACTTCGTCGAAAGGGTTTTCGCGCTACATGAGCTCAATATGCTGCGCAAAAATGGCCTGACGCGGCGGGCGCTACTGGATTTTCATAGCCGTTATAAATTGCAATTGCTGGCTCACCATCAGGCCGGATACAGGCAAATTGGCCCATTTGTCGCATCACTGCATGAATGGGAGGATCTGGAGGCTTTCTTTGCGGTATACCGGAATAATTTAATGACAATTCTGAAGAAACCCACCTCACGTAAAAACCACACAAACGTGCTTATGCACATTCAGGGGTACTTCCGTAATCAATTAACAATGCGTCAGCGCGGCGAGTTGCGCGAGGTGATCCTTCATTACCGCGCAGGACTACTGCCCATCCTGGCCCCGATGACGTTGCTGAAACATTATCTGGCGGAATACCCGGACGATTATCTGCTGACGCAGAATTACTTTGATCCCTACCCGCAAGAATTAGCATTGCGACTGAATGTTAATTGATCATGACTGATAAATAGAACCGAGCAGAGTGATAATTTATGTCGTGTTCGAATCTTTAATTACCGCTCTTCGCTCATAGTAGACGTCAGCTTTACCTTTATCGGTATTGTGTATGTCTATAATTTAATCTTATTTCCCGATAAGTGTTACTTTTAACCTTCGTGAAAAAGAAACAAAATCATTCCTGCCATACAGTTTAAACAAATTGAACCATCGGTTCTTACCGAGATGATTTAGTTTGATTAATTGAGGT
The DNA here is from genome assembly GCF_030334645.1 of Citrobacter sp. Cc139. Taxonomy (NCBI): domain Bacteria; kingdom Pseudomonadati; phylum Pseudomonadota; class Gammaproteobacteria; order Enterobacterales; family Enterobacteriaceae; genus Citrobacter; species Citrobacter sp. Cc139. The sequence goes on along the minus strand of NZ_JAOWDM010000073.1, from coordinate 98,007 downwards.
TTATAATGGTAGCACATTATAAAAATACCCTGATCATCATCCACAATATTGTTTTTAAACGTTGTCATTTGGCACTGACAAACCAATTCATAAAATTCTTTCCATTTATTTTGTGTTGCAACAATGGCACCGCCAATAATATAAGAGCGATTATTAATCATGTGATCGAAAACCTGATGAAGCGTTTTGACAGTTAACCCTTTTTTTACTGTGAATAAGTTAACTTTGTTGACGTCAAAACGATAATCCCAGCGAGATAATCCATCTATTACTTTCGCATTACGACAGTAACCAAAATCAACCCATGCAACCATATTATTATTTACAAGGTTTAACTCTATTGCCTTATTTACAAAGTATGTCTTCAGGTTGCAAACTAGTACGTAGTCTGAGGACCAGTATTCAGGGTTTATTAGTTGGCGAGTTTCAAGTTTATTTCTAAACTCATCATTTCTCTGGATCTGAGAAATCCTGTTTTTAATGTGTTGAAATTTTTTATTAATATCTAAGGGGATTACAACAGTACGTTTACCATTTCTAATTTTTTCTATTTTTGGTTTAAGATCGCAGGATGTAAATATAACCATGTCATTATCTAACTCAGACAAGTTTTTAAAATAATCGATGTAGGTATCAGATGTTCTCTCTAGATGAGGAGAGAAACCTTTATCACTCGTCCAGTTTCCGCGTCCTATATCGAAAAATGCTGTAACGATGGTAATAGATGAATTCATTTCTATGTAGTCCGTTTTTCAATCCAATAACCATTTGATTATGGGAAATATATTTTTGATATCTGTAATAATACGGTATTCTAACAGTATCAATATGAAGCAGGAAGCATAATGTGCTATGTAAAATGATAAATAATTGTTACCAACCGCGCAGATTGTACTTCTCCGGCAGTGAATTAAGGCGTTTAATCTGAAAGCAGCCACATATCGGCTTCTTCAAACATTTCCTGAACAGTGCGACTAATCTGTTCTTTCTCGTGCTTACTGGCGTCAGTGTTGATCGCTGGGAGAGTCAGCATCGGTTTAACCCGGACATCAGCATCTGGAAAGATCCGCTGTACTCTCTTTCTCAATTCGCCCAGAATGATCTCATTTGCGCCTGGTAGACCATCAAAATTCCTTTTGTCATAAACGAGTTCCACGAACATTGTTACTTGCCTTTATCTGTATAAACATACAGTGCTTATACTGTGTTTTTATCTGATATACAAGTGGCGACGTCAATACGAATTGACGTCGCCTGGTGATGATAATGTAATGAGGAGAGAGAAAGAAACATAAGCATTATGATGACTAATAAATAAACTAATGCTTTCTTGGTGTTTTAGTGCCTATGTTTCTAAGATTATTATTTCAGGTGTTTATGCTCAGGCATCATTCGTAAAAGGGTATTGTCCTTCTGTATGGCATGATGAAATAATGCCGCACCCGCATGGGCAGCAATCAGGAAATACCCTACATTTGCCAGAGTTTCATGAATAGTTTTTATAACGGCCTTTATTTCACCGTTGCTATGAAAGAAGGCGGGAATGTTTAGCCCTAAAAAATACCAACTCTTACCGCCGTAAGCCATCGTCAAGATACCTAATAACGGTAGCGCCAGAAAAGAGACATAGAGCATGATATGCATTAATTTGGCTGATATCCTCTGCCACTGGGGGGGCGTAGGTATGATAGCTGGATCGTCATACTTATGTTTGAGAATTAAACGTATTATCATTAAACACCAGACAAATACCCCAGCATTATAGTGTGTTTCTTTCATCAACAGATAGGGAGTGCTGCCTTTGGGAAACCAGCCGCGAAATTCCATTGCGGCATAGGTTATCGCGATTAACACCAGAGTTAACCAGTGCAAGCGAATCTGAAGCCTTGAGAATCTGTTCATTATTTTTCCTCGAATGATACGCCACCACAACCGTATCGTATTAAGCTTAACAAATCCTTATTTTCATTAAGAGATTAGGGTTTCGTTATGTCTGCTTCGGGTAACACGATCGGATAGTTGATTGGTGTGTTCACTGTGAGTTTGTCACGATTCATTTTTTGACGAGATTTTGTACGGGAAAACGTGTAGAGCATTGGCAGCAATTGGGTAAACGCCGAGGCTTTCTGTTCTGGCCTTGATTTCCTCAAATGGGAGTGAAGGAGACGGTTCCCGTCCTCCCCAGAGATTGATCCCTTCCGGAATGTCGTCTCTGCCGTATTCCTCGGCGATCTCAATCGTTTTGCCGTTATTCAATTCGATGACAACGCTTTTTCCATCTACAGGGATCAGATTTCCGTCATTATCAGTAATAAATATTTTCATTTGCTCGCCTCCTGGTTATGCCTTCATATGATAGCGCATTAAATGCGCTGCAATACTGCTATTGCACTGAAAATACTCAATGATTATTTACTATTAATCAATACGTTATGATGTGATTTAGAAAATGTGATTGGTTTCATGGCGATTTATGTTGCGGTCTACCATGCTCAGTAGAGACAAACTTGACTCAGTCAACGTTCGTTTTACGGGTTCATTTTTCGCCACAGGATATAAGAATGCGCAAAGTACCGTTAACGATACTTGCTGCGATATGTCTGTTCGTAATCGGCGTTTTTATTCTCAACATGCAGCTTTGGTATTCCTCATCGATGGAAGCTCTTGGGGAAGCACGATATGCCGCGAAAAAATGGATAACATACTTAATGAAGCTTTCCAGGCAACGGATACAGCTAAGCGCATCGCTGAGAAGAAATGCGATCTGGAGAGCTAATATCAGCTCGGAACTGAAGCCGCGCTTCGGCCTTATCTACGAACGTTGATTATTATTCGGCAAGGGAGGGTTTGGTGCACCTCACTGCCTGGTAATCGGATCCTGCTGAAGCAAATTCCCGTGATACCTGATACAAATTTGCTGTTGGCCCCAGCACAAAATACGGTGAATGAGATACCTGTTCTGCTTTATTAAACTCATTTTCAAACAAGTAGCATCATTATCACAATAAGTGGTGTGCATATCCGGGGCGCATTGAATGTCCCATTTAAAGGACTGTCCTATTCGTTGCGGGTGGGCGACAAAGTACTTGATTCATTGATGGAAGTGAGAATAGGGTTGAATTGGCCGTAGAAATCCTGTGTTTTTCTTTATCGTGAGATAAATCTCAGATCGCGCTATTCAAAAAATATATCCTTAGTCATGTGGTGGTTATTTGCATTTTTACATACAGCAAACGGATAACAGCATGACTGATATAGCATTTACCAGGGCACGCGATTCAAATCGTGGAGTGAAAGTAGTACATAAGAAAAAATTGGATGTGCGCAGTAACGGTAAGTACACAAACCGGGACCAACTAGCAATCGCCGCTGTTCTGTTTTTAGGCGGTATCGCCGGAGCTATTGTTTTGGCAATGTACTTAATGATGCAGGAGGGCGTTTTTCTGTACTGATTGTTTAATTTTTCTTATGTTTTATTAAGGCGTGTATTGAGTCGCTACTACCATCTCTCAGTAATGTTCAATATTATTAACCATCAATTAAGTTAAGCAGGTATTCCTGAAAATACCTGCTTAAAATATCACTTAGAACAATACACTCTGGCTTCACGAGGGGTATAGATGCCAATCGTGATGATGCGCAAGAAAACATCCATACCCGACTCCTGAACTTCAGTGCGAACAACCTTGTCTGCACCGCCGCAAACAGAAGCTGCATCGATGGTTTGTGACTGGCCAATACCATTAATAAAAAAATTCTGTCTGGTTTCCTGTGTGGGTTTTTCTGCAATACCGTTGTTAATTTTAAAGGTTTGCTGAGCGCAACCGGATAAAGCTGTTGCAGCAATAATCGCAAGCATTAACTTTTTCATTTTTACCATTCTCAAGTGTTGGATACTGAGAAAATGATCTTCTTTAATGTCGCTGGTACATATCCGACCAGCGTTTATGCATGACAGTATTGTGCTGGCTGTTTATTTATTATTTAGTTAGATAAATTTTTTGTTTATGCTTTGTAGGTCATTGTTGATAACTTACGGTATCAACTCACATTTTATTAATATCAACATTAAGCACGCACAAAAATAGGGGTGTGTTAATGTTGTTTAGACGAGAATATCTAATTCATATACGCGAGGAAGATATCAGTTGCATATTGGAACAGGACTATCAGAGATAGTCCTGCCAATAAAACATTTTAAAATTAGAACTGATAGTTTAACGAAACCCAGTAGTTACGACCCGGATTTACGTAGCCGGTAGTGGATTGTGCAGTCTGATAGTAGTCACCTGCGTAGGTGCTATTGCGACCAACCTGATACAGTTTAACTTCGCTGAAGTCTTTATCCAGTACGTTATTGACTGCCGTATTCAGCGTCAGGTCTTTGGTCAGCTTATAAGACATTCCCATATCGAGAACGGTCCAGGCTTTTAAATTCGCGCCTTTGTCGTCATACACCGCCTTTTGTACCGCGCTGAGGTTCTCATAATTTTCGGTAAAGCGTGGCGCCTTACCGCGATAACGGGCGCTCAACCAGGCGTTCATATCTTCTGTAGCCTGCCAGTTCAGGCGGGCGTTAGCCATATGTTTGGGGGTATAGCTCAACGGTGCGCCTTTATTATCACCATCTTTTTGCTTGCTTTGTGTGTAGGTGTAGTTAAGAGATAAACTCAGTACGTCCGACCAGAGAGGGAAGGTGCTGGCGAATTCAATACCATCGGTCCTTGCCTTACCGCTATTGGTATAGCTGTTGGTATTATCATCGATAGAATACGAGACAATTTTATTTTTATATTCGGTATAGAAGCCGGTAACGTTGGCGTTCAGTCCGGCCTCGTTTTCATAATATAGCCCGGTTTCGTAGCTGATACTTTCTTCCGGCTTGAGGTCAGGGTTACCGACAGTATTAACAGTTCCTTGCGCAGTTACGCCGCTAATGCCGTTATGCAACTGGCTGAGTGAGGGCGCTTTATAACCTGTAGTGACACCGCCTTTGAGCGTCCACTCATCGGAGACATCCCAAACCATATAGGCGCGAGGACTCAGGTGGCCGCCAAACACATCATTATGCTCATAACGGGTACCTGCGGTTAACGCCAGTGAGTCTAGAATATGCCATTCATCTTCCGCATAGGCAGCCCACGTTTTTTGGTGGAACGTCTCGCCGGTATTGGCCAGTACGACACCGTCTTTCATTCGCGCATCCCAGTATTCTCCACCAAGAGTTAACAGGTGTGAGTCACCTAATGGCGTCAGTAGCACCGAGTCCAGAATGACGTTAGTGTTCTTGAGTTCTCGCGCATCACCGGCACGGCCCGCGTTTTCCGGCGTGAGCGCGGAGGAGACCAGTTGTCGGCCTTTGTTCTCGGTTTCATTCCAGCCGAGGGAAGATTTCCAGGTGCCGAACGTTAAAGCAGTATCGTGGCCGAGAGTCACTTTGTTGCGCTCATAGCGCAGCGTTTTATCATAACCTCCCGTCAGGTTGCCCAACTGTCCATCGTCATTGTCATAGCGCTGTCTGGCAGAGTCGAGATCTAACCACAACGTGTTGTTCTCATTGGTTTTCCAGTCCAGGCGCGTGCCGATATTATAGTTCTCAGATTCAGTTGGATAGGGTACGCGAGTAGAGGCGGTATCGCTCAAAGAGGTGACGCTTGAGCCCTGGCGCTGCGTTGTGCTCCCGCGAACCTGCATATCCAGCACGCCTGCGATTAACGGACCGCTGGACCAAAAGTTGGCCACCGTACTGTTACCCCATTTATTACTCTCTTGCAGGTTAACGCCGGTATTGATGGAGGTGCTCCATTTATCGGTACTTTTTTTGGTAATGATGTTCACCACGCCACCGATTGCGTCGGAGCCATACAGCGTCGACATTGGGCCGCGGATCACTTCGATATGATCGATTGCCGCCAGCGGAGGCATAAAGCTGGTATTCATGGCAGAGAAGCCGTTTGGCGTTACATCGCTGCTGCCGTTTTGACGAATACCGTCAATCAGGATCAGGGTATAGCTCGCAGGCATGCCACGGATGCTGATCTCCAGACCACCGGTTTTACCGGTGCTGCTTTCGACATCCACGCCCTCTACTGAACGCAGGGCTTCACCTAAATCATTATATTTATTGGTTTGTAACTCTTGCTGCGAAATCACGGAAACACTGGCTGCTGCATTGGTAATTTTCTTTTCGTAACCGGAGGCGGTGACTACCATGACATCTTCGGCAAAAACCAGGGGGCTGGTAAAACCCATACAGGACAGAACGACAGAGGCAATCGGTTTTAAACGCATAGTCAAACTTCCTTTGTTAAAATTCAAAGGCAGTAAGATAATTGATGAAAATGATAATACAAATAATTATCATTATAGATTTACATAACTTGTCATTTCTGGTGTTTTTCTTGAATAAATAGACATAAATTGTCATTGATTTAGCGTAAGGGAATGGTGGTTAAGATAATAGTCTTTATGGTAATTATTAGAATCGAATTAATATGTTATCGAATGAATGGTTGAATTTTAAACAATTTCTGGGGGTCACATCGTACTCATAACGGAGTATCAGAAAAAAGTATGATAATTTTAGAAAATCGTCATACTTTTCTGCGCCGCATCATTTTTTTCGCCAATTCTCTTCGCCATAATCCCTTTCCCAGGAGACTGCTTAACGACAATGCATCGTTAAGCGGCATAAACATAACGCAAATCTGGATAACATAATGATCAAAGGCAAGCTGGCACTCCTGACGTGTGCATTAACTCTAGCATTAACCTCACCACTCCTCGCCGCGCAGAATGCGGGCGCAGGTCAGACGTTAAAACTGGCGATTGGACCGGAGCCAACGGAAGGGTTTGACCCAATGTTGGGCTGGAGTCATGGCAGCTATTTGCTTTTGCATGCGCCGTTATTAAAACAAAATGCAGATATGAGCTGGGGAAACCTGCTGACGGAGAAGGTGGTGACCAGTGCTGACGGCAAAACCTGGACGCTGACGTTAAAACCTGACCTTAAATTTTCTGATGGGTCGCCGCTAACCGCTGAAGATGTTGTGTTCACTTATAACAAAGCAGCAAAAAGTGGTGGAAAAATTGACATGGGGAACTTCGCTCATGCCACTTTGAAAGATAACCGCACGGTCGAAGTGACGCTGAGCAGCCCGCAGAGCACCTTTGTGAATGTGCTGGGATCTTTAGGCATTGTTCCGGCAAAGCTTTATAACGAAAAAACATTCGCCAAACATCCGATTGGCGCAGGTCCTTATCGGTTGGTGAGTTTCCAGCCTGGGCAGCAGCTGATTGTGGAGGCTAATCCCTGGTATGCCGGTAAGAAAAATGATTTCAGTAAGCTGGTGTTTGTTTTCCTTGATGAAGATAACGCTTATGCCGCAGCACGCAGTGGGCAACTGGGATTAGTACGTATTGCGCCTTCGATGGCGGTCGCCCCTCAGCAGCAGAATTTGAAACTGTGGGTGCGTGACAGCGTGGAGAATCGGGGCATTGTGTTCCCGATGATTCCTGCAGGTAAAAAAGACGCCAATGGTTATCCGATTGGTAACGATATTACAGCCGATGTCGCGATCAGACGCGCCATCAATCACGCCATTGATCGTAAGCAGCTCGCCGATCAGGTTATGGAAGGTCATGCGATCCCCGCCTATAGCGCGGTTCAGGGCCTGCCATGGCAGGGGCAGTCAGTCGCGTTCAAAGATGGCGACAGCGAAAAAGCACGGACGATTCTGGAAGACGCTGGCTGGAAAGTGGGTAAAGACGGTGTACGAGTGAAAGATGGCAAAGAGGCGCGCCTGACTTTATGGTATGCCAGCGGTGACAGTACGCGTCGGGATTTAGCCGAAGCCGTACGTGCGATGCTGGAGCCTGTGGGTATCCAGGTATCATTGCAATCCGGAAGCTGGGAAACCGTTGAGCGTCATATGCATGCCAACCCGACGCTGTTTGGCTGGGGAAGCCTGGATCCCATGGAGCTGTTCCATCATTACAGCAATCAGGCTGCGGGCGTGGAGTATTACAACCCCGGTTACTACAGTAATTCTGTCGTTGAAGAGCATCTCAAACAGGCTATTGATGCACCGGACTGGCAAAAAGCGCTGCCTTTCTGGCAACAGGTTGAGTGGGATGGCAAGCAAGGCGCTGGTGTACAGGGCGATGCCGCATGGGCATGGTTATTGAATATTCAGCACACTTACCTGGCAAATCCATGTATTGACTTAGGCAAAGGCGCACCGGAAATTCACGGGAGCTGGTCACTGCTCAATAATCTGGATGAATGGACCTGGACCTGCCGTTGATGAAGTCTGTAGTGGGCCATTTTCTCCGGCTGATGGTGTTATTAGTGCTGGTTGCGGCTGGCACTTTTGTGCTGCTCAGCTTTTCTCCGGTCGATCCGATTCGTGCTTATATTGGCAACGATCTCCTGCACGTGCCACCGGAACAATATGCACGTATCGCCGCACGCTGGGGATTGGATCAGCCGCTGTGGGAGCGTTTTGGTAACTGGTTTATACGGGTATTGCAGGGCGATCTCGGCTACTCGATGTTGTTTAATGCGCCGGTTGCCAGCGTGATCAAGGAGCGCTTTGCTACCTCGTTTGCGCTGCTTAGCGGCGCATGGCTGCTCTCCGGTATAGTGGGGACGGCAATGGGATTTGTCGCCGGACGCTACCTGAATCGCTGGCCGGATAAAGCAATTTGTCGCCTCAGCTATCTGCTTTCCTCGTTACCGACCTTCTGGATTGGCATGCTGCTGCTGGCGTTATTTGCCGTTCGTTGGCCGATATTCCCGGTCTGCTGTGCGTGGGAGCCTGGCAACAACAGCGATATGGCGACACTAACCGAGCGTCTGCGCCATCTGGTGCTTCCCGTTTGCGCGCTAAGTTTACTGGGGCTGGGGCAGATTACGCTTCATACGCGGGAAAGTATCGCCAGCGTAATGAAGAGCGAATTTGTCCGTTTTGCGCGCTCTCAGGGCGACAAAGGTTGGTCACTGTTACGCCATCAGGTTCTGCGCCACGCTATCACGCCCGCGCTGTGCCTGCAGTTCGCCTCGCTGGGAGAACTGTTGGGGGGCGCGCTGCTGGCAGAAAAGGTCTTTGCTTATCCCGGACTTGGGCAGGCGACCATTGATGCCGGCTTGCGGGGCGATCTACCGTTACTGATGGGGATCGTCTTGTTTAGCACCGTGCTGGTTTTTATTGGCAATTCACTTTCTACCTGGTTTGTACACGTGTTGAACCGTGCTCTGGAGCGACCCGATGCTCTATAATCCGACGCCGACGCTTATTCGTCTGGTGCTCTCTTTTAGTTGTCTGCTATTCATTGCGGTTTATGGTGCGGCCACGCTGGATAACCCGTTGAATGTGAATCTGCTTGCCCGTCATCTGCCCCCTGATGCGCTGTACTGGTTTGGCACCGATAACCTCGGTCGCGATCTGTGGGTGCGTTGCTTTCAGGGGGCGTTAACCAGTCTGCAAATTGGTATTGGCGCAGCCTTGTGCAGCGGCTTCATTGCGTTAATGATGGCGGCGTTGTCGCGCCTGCATCCACGTCTGGACGTGCTTATGCGTCTGATAACTGATGCCATGCTGTCGATGCCGCATCTGCTGCTGCTTATTTTGATTTGTTTTACGCTGGGCGGTGGGAAAAGTGGGGTGATCATGGCAGTGGCGCTAACCCACTGGCCGCGCCTCGCACTGATTCTGCGTGCAGAGGCCGAACGTGTTGCCCATAGCGATTATCTGACGCTGACATGGCGTCTGGGACATGGTCATTTTTACTGCTGGCGACATCACTATTTACCGGCATTGTTACCCCAATGGCTCACGGGGACATTGCTGATGTTCCCTCATGCGGTGCTGCACAGCGCGGCGTTGAGTTTCCTCGGGTTTGGACTGGCGCCGCATGAACCGTCGCTGGGGCTGCTGCTGGCGGATGCGCTGAGGTTTATCAGTCATGGGGACTGGTGGTTAGTGCTGTTTCCGGGGCTGATGTTATTCAGCCTGGTGATGTTATTCGATCAGCTCGCGAGGGCAGTGCATCGTTTATGGTTGCGAGGTGACATATGTTGAGTTTAAGACAGGTCTCGCTGGACGTGGCGCGTTATCGTTGGTTCGGGGCGAGAAAATGGTCTCCGCTGTTGCAGAATATCTCTTTCGACGTTGCGCCCGGTCAGATGGTGGCCTTAGTTGGGGGAAGTGGTGAAGGGAAAAGTCTGCTCCTGCAATGTCTGCTCGATCTGTTACCGGAAAATTTGCGTCTGCACGGCGCCATAACCCTTGATGGCAAAATGCTGAACAGTCATGACATCCGCGAATGTCGGGGCAATACCTTCAGCTATGTCCCGCAAGGCGTTCAGGCCCTGAACCCGCTGCTCTCAATTGAAAAGCATTTGCGCAGAGCAAGTCAGCTCTCCGGCCAAACCTGGAATGCCGGAAAAATAGAAAAATTGCTCCAGCGCAGTCAACTGGAAACCAGCGTATTAGATGCCTTCCCGCGTCAGCTTTCAGGCGGTATGGCGAAACGTGTTCTGGCCTGTCACGCGTCGCTGAGTCAGGCCCGCTATATTCTGGCTGACGAAATTACCGCCTGGCTTGATGCGCCATTGGCTAATCAACTGCTTGAGCAGTTGCGTGGTTTATGTGAGCAAGGGGCTGGTGTTTTATGGGTGACGCACGATCTCACGCTGGCGGCCCAACATGCGGATCGCATCGTCGCGCTGTATCAGGGAAGCGTGTCGGATAACGTTAGTCGTGAACAGCTGTTGCGCGGGGAAATTAGCGAGCATCTGCAACGTCAATGGCGGGCTCTGCCTGAGAGAAATCAATTATTTGGAGTGCGCGATGCTGTGCTGTCGTGATGTCGTGATTCGCCAGGGAGGGAAGGTGCTGTGGCAAAACCTTTCTTTCTCTTTGTACCCCGGTGAACGTATTGGGATTTGTGCGCCCAGCGGAACCGGCAAAACGACGTTGGGGCGCGTGCTGGCGGGCTGGCAAAAGCCGACCTCGGGCGACATTCTTATCGATGACCAGCCGCTACCGATGCATCAATATTGCCCGGTGCAACTGGTACCGCAGCATCCGGAATTAACTTTTAACCCACGGCGTAGCACCGGCGATGCGGTTTATGACGCCTGGCGGCCCGGCGCGGAACTCCTTATCCGTCTGCATATCAAGCCGGAGTGGCTAACCCGTCGCCCCGGACAGCTTTCTGGTGGTGAACTGGCGCGAATCGCCATACTTCGCGCGCTGGACCCGCGGACCCGTTTTCTTATTGCCGATGAGATTACCGCCCAGCTCGATCCTTACATTCAAAGAGATATCTGGGGGCTGCTGCTCGAAGAATGCCAGCGTCGATCGTTAGGCATGCTGATTATCAGCCATCAGCAGGCGCTGCTTGATCAGATTTGCACACGAGCGCTACTCACGCCGTGATTTTCCCCGCTCCGGTGAGTGACGACGTTGATTAAATGGCTATGTTATATTATAACATTTCACTCGCAAACGATTTGAGGGTGAAATTTTGGCTATTCATTTTAAAAAACTGGCAATCGCTCTGGGGATGATTTTGGTCAGTGGTCAGGTTTTGGCACACGGTCACCATTCACATGGTGTTCCGATGAGTGAAACAGAACAAAAGGCGTCAGAAGGCGTGTTTGATGATGATCAGGTACAGAACAGAGCGCTGACTGACTGGGATGGCATGTGGCAATCTGTCTATCCGTATCTGGTCAGTGGCGAACTTGATCCGGTATTCAAAAAGAAAGCGGAGAAAGATAAAAGCAAAACGGCAGAACAGATTAAAGATTATTACCGTCAAGGCTATGCAACTAACGTAGACACCATCGGCATTGAAAATGGTGTGATGGAATTTCATACCGGTAATCAGGTTACATCATGCAAATACGATTATGCCGGATATAAAATCTTGCACTATAAATCAGGCAAGAAAGGTGTACGTTATTTGTTTGAGTGTAAAGCTGCTGATAGCAAAGCGCCTAAATACGTCCAGTTCAGCGATCATATCATTGCTCCGCGCAAGTCAAGCCACTTCCATATTTTTATGGGAAATACCTCGCAGGCAGCCTTGCTCGAAGAAATGGAGAACTGGCCTACCTACTATCCTTATCAGTTGAAAGGCGAAGAGGTGGTGGATGAGATGCTGCACCATTAATCCGGCCTAAGTTAACGGTACATACCCGCCGCCGGTGGCGGGTATTTTAATTAACAACCTTCTCTTTCCATCCCCCTGCGCATTCGTTAGCATATTGTCTTGCAGCAAGTGCATGTGTTTTTTCAGGAAGAGGTTAACGTGTTTGCAGAGTATGGAGTTCTGAATTACTGGACATATCTGGTGGGGGCTATTTTTATCGTGCTGGTTCCCGGGCCAAATACGATATTTGTGTTGAAGAATAGCGTTGGTCGGGGAGTGAAGGGCGGTTATCTCGCCGCAAGCGGTGTGTTTATCGGTGATGCTGTGTTGATGTTTTTGGCCTATGCCGGTGTTGCCGCCTTGATCAAAACCACGCCTGTTTTATTTAATATCGTTCGTTATCTCGGCGCTTTTTATCTGCTGTATCTCGGTGCGAAGATCCTGTACGCCACACTGAAATCAAAGGCAAGCGACGCCGCGGCTGAGGAAGTCCCGTTTGGCGCCATTTTTAAGCGCGCCTTAATTCTGAGCCTGACTAATCCGAAAGCAATCCTGTTTTATGTTTCGTTCTTCGTGCAGTTCATTGATGTCAATGCGCCGCACTCAGGGCTGTCATTCTTTATCCTGGCTATAACGCTTGAGATAGTGAGCTTTTTCTACCTGAGTTTCCTTATTTTTTCCGGCGCGTTTGTGACCCAGTACATTCGTACCAAGAAGAAGTTGGCTAAGGTGGGTAACTCCCTTATCGGTCTGATTTTCGTTGGTTTTGCTGCCCGTCTGGCGACGCTTCAGTCGTAATCATTGGCCCGCTGAATATGGCGGGCTTCAATATTAAGCTTTTCTTCCCCACACATATCAGCTAATGGTTATAACCAATAAATGGTATTTTAAATGTATATTTTGAGGCGTACTCTGTACACAGCAGCGGTTCAATAAGACTCGCTGGTTGTCGACTGGAAAAGGGAAGAAAAATGCTTCAAATTCCACAGAATCATATCCATACACGCTCAACTCCGTTCTGGAACAAACAAACTGCACCTGCCGGAATTTTCGAACGCCACCTTGATAAAGGCACCCGTGCCGGGGTTTATCCTCGACTGTCAGTTATGCAGGGGGCGGTCAAATATCTCGGCTACGCAGATGAACACAGCCCAGAGCCAGTAGAGGTGATGGTTATTGAGGCCGGTCAGTTTGGCGTTTTTCCGCCGGAAAAATGGCATAACATCGAAGTGATGACCGACGACACTTACTTTAATATCGATTTTTTCGTTGCCCCGGAAGTACTGATGGAGAGTGCAAATCAACGAAAAGTCGTGCGCACTGGCAAGGAGTAAATCATGGGCAAAGCAACCTATACCGTCACAGTAACCAATAACAGCAACGGTGTGTCTGTTGATTACGAAACCGAAGCACCGATGACATTATTGGTTCCGGATGTCGCGGCAGAAGTGGTCAAAGACCTGGTCAATACCGTCCGTTCATACGATACCGAAAATGAGCATGAAGTCTGCGGATGGTAGGGCTTTCACTTCTGATACCGTTTGAACTGATTGATTCTTAACTTGAAAACCGCACTGCATTTTGATAACGCAGGGCGGTTTTTTATTTGCGCCGGATAGATCGCAGTCTGGAAAAAGATTTCTTAAGAATACCTTAAGAAATTCGCATCGTTTGCTAATAGTTGAACATTCATAGGGGTTATGATCGTGAAATAGTAACAATACAGAACTTCGCGCTTATGAAATTGAATACCCGACTTACATTATCCGCATTCATTCTTGGACTGGTCCTCGTCGCGATCCCGTTCACCGCAAACTGGCATCTTCCTCTGCTCAATGGCGCGGTTGTCACATGGATTGAAAATGGCCAGGCGCTATGGTTATTGTTTGGTGCTGTATTTACTGTCTGCTACATCCGGCCTTTATCGCGTCCTGCAGGCGAGAAGCAATTTTGGCTTTGGGCGGCGGTATGGTGGCTGGTATTACTGGGCCGAAGCACCAGTTGGGGCCGTGATTACTTCCCGGAGCATCCTAAACTGCTGTTCAGAGCTATCTCAGTCGTGTTAATTGCGATGATTATTCTGCCGGTCCTGCTGTCGAAGCACCTACGCCAGGATATTGCCCGGCGCTTGCGTAATGAACCGCTACCGCTGTGGCTACTGGCGATCACCGTCTGCGCATTTTTGATTTCCGATACAGTGGAGCATCATCGCCTGCTGGCGCCTGTCTTTTTGCATAACGCCAGTTACGGCGATTTGATTGAAGAATTGTACGAACTGCCGTTTATGGTGGGATTGTTTCTGATGAACCTCGGTTTTATGCAGCGGGATAAACAGCATGAGCCTGCCGCTATTTGCTTCAGTGAACCGCATCTGGCGAAGTAGTTGGAAAAGGCCTGAGTCTGGAAGGCCAGACTCAGGCGGTCAGGACGATAATTTACGCAATGGCCTCACACAAGCGTGATTTCATTTCGCTGTACGTTTGTGCGGCATACTTCTCCGCCCATCCCTGATCGGTAATGTGCTCAATTTTGACAGCACAATATTTGGTTTCCGGCGTTTTCGAGATCGGATCAAGGTTATCCTGTGTTAGCTCATTACACGCGCCAATCCACCATTGATAGGTCATATACACTGTGCCGGCATTAATACGCTCGGAGACATCCGCACGGCTGATGACCTTGCCTCGGCGCGAGCTTACCCACACCAGGTCACGATGACGGATACCCAGTTTTTCTGCATCATCGGTGTTGATTTGAACATACCCTGGCTCATCAGCCAGCGCCTGTAATGCCGCGCAGTTGCCGGTCATGGAGCGGCAGGAGTAGTGTCCGACCTCGCGCACAGTACACAATACCAGCGGATAGTTCTCATCAGGGACTTCAGCAGGAGCGCGCCACGGAGCGGCAAACAGTTTGCCTTTGCCATTCGCGGTATCAAACTGGCTGTGTGCGTAAAGATACGGTGTACCCGGGTGATCGAGATCCGGACAAGGCCACTGAACATGGCCCATCTCACCCATTTTCTCATAGGTCACGCCATAGAATAGCGGGCACAGTTCGCGCATCTCATCCCAGATTTGCTGATTATTTTGATACTGCATCGGATAGCCCATTTCGCTGGCCAACAGACTGATAATTTCCCAGTCACGTTTAACATCCCCGTGGGGTTCAATCGCTTTCTCAAAACGCTGGAAACCACGATCGGCGCAGGTAAAGACGCCACCGTGTTCGCCCCATGATGTTGCAGGCAACAGGACGTCGGCCATCTCTGCCGTTTTGGTCATGAAGATATCCTGCACGACGATAAAATCGAGCGCGTTAAATCCTTCCCGGACCAGCCCCAAATCAGCCTCGGTTTGCAGCGGATCTTCGCCCATGATGTAGTAGGCTTTTATTTTGCCCTCAATCGCCAGATGCGGAACTTCGGTGATGCGCGTTCCGACCTTGTCATCCATCTGATTAACGTCAATCCCCCAGGCGGTGGCGAATTTCTCCCTGACGGCAAAATCGGTCACGTCCTGATACCCCGGAAACTGGTTAGGCAGTACGCCCATATCACATGCGCCCTGCACGTTATTTTGCCCGCGTACCGGGCCAACGCCGACGTTTGGACGTCCCAGATTCCCGGTCAGTAAGGCCAGGCTCGACAGTCCACGCACCACATCAACGGCCTGGCCAAACTGCGTGACGCCCATCCCCCACATCACGGTTGCCGATGGCGCCGCGGCAAATGTACGCATCGCCTGACGAACCTGTTGTGCAGGGACGCCGGTTAAATGTTCTACGGCTTCAGGGGCATAGTCCTTAACGGTTTCCCAGTATGTTTCCAGACCTTCGGCATGTTTATGCACGTACTCGCGATCGTAAAGCTGCTCTTCAATAAGCACATGGCCAAAAGCGTTGACCAGCGCCATGTTGCAGCCATTTTTTAACTGCAAATACTGATCGGCGATACGCGCGGTTTCAATACGGCGAGGGTCGCAAACAATGATTTTCGCGCCGTTCTGACGAGCTTTAATCACCCGACGGGCCACTATGGGGTGTGAGTCCGCGCAGTTATAACCAAAGATGAGCAGGCATTTTGAGTTTTCAATGTCGCTGATGGAGTTGCTCATTGCGCCATTGCCCAGCGTTTCCTGTAGACCCGCAACGGAAGGGCCGTGACAGACGCGGGCACAGCAGTCGACATTGTTGGTGTTGAGCACCCCACGGGCGAATTTTTGCATCACGTAGTTGGTCTCATTGCCTGTTCCTCGGGAGGAACCTGTCGTCATGATGGCGCGAGGACCATAGGTATTTTTGATTTCAGATAAGCGTTTAGCGGTGTAACGAATGGCCTCATCCCAGCTAACGGGAGTGAATTTTCCACCTTTTTCATAACGGATCATCGGGCGAGTCAGACGGGGAGTCAGAAGGCGGGTGTCGTTCAGAAAGTCCCAACCATAATAGCCTTTCAGGCATAACTGATTTTGGTTCGTTACACCCTCAGCGGCTTCGGCGCGGATGATTTTGTTATTTTCAACAACAAGCTTGAGCTTGCACCCGGCCCCACAGTATGGGCATACACTGGTGATTTTTTTCATCAATAACAG
Organism: Citrobacter sp. Cc139; assembly: GCF_030334645.1. Taxonomy (NCBI): domain Bacteria; kingdom Pseudomonadati; phylum Pseudomonadota; class Gammaproteobacteria; order Enterobacterales; family Enterobacteriaceae; genus Citrobacter; species Citrobacter sp. Cc139. The sequence continues at coordinate 81,253 of NZ_JAOWDM010000073.1, read as the reverse complement.
ACCTGTTAAATGCTGAAATAGCGCGAATTGTAGACGAAGCCACGTGAATAGATATCACGGGCTACGATGTGTCGTAGTGACGGGTTGTTAAAGCATAAAGCATGCCAAAAATGAAAACCCAGCATTGGCAGGGGGTGCTGCCCAGAGAGCAGAGAGGAATGACTGTCGATTCGTCACTATTGACGAGAAGCGTCAAAAATATCACCGTTTTGTCGTTGGTCTAACTCTATGAAACATCAGAAAAAGATGAAAATTACAGGTGATGCCGATCACAAATTATAATTTTTCAGCGCTATGCTATGCTTTTATACAACGAGTCAATCGTTAACTTAGAAAACATAAGTGAGGAAAATAATGGGCATTATTTCATGGGTGATTTTCGGTCTTATCGCGGGGATTTTGGCAAAATGGATTATGCCGGGTAAAGATGGCGGCGGATTCTTTATGACCATTATCCTGGGGGTTGTTGGTGCGGTGGTTGGCGGCTGGATCAGTACCTTCTTTGGCTTTGGCAAAGTTGATGGTTTCAACTTCGGCAGTTTCGTCGTAGCGGTTATCGGCGCGATCGTGGTGCTGTTTATCTACAGAAAGATCAAAAGCTAACTCAATATACAGAGAGGAAAGGCCACTGATATGTGGCCTTTTTATTAGTTACCACCAGCCCAGTTCCGTTCCCAGAACCACGATGATAGCCACGCCAATCATTATGAGCGTTGTTTTTTTCATCGTTATGCACCCGGCGCAGCGTAGCCGCCAACAAAAAACCAGGATAAGAAAACGACAGCGGAAATAAAAATAATGACGGGGAAAATAATACCGAGTCGCATAGGATTATCTGCCAGAGTTATTTAAAGACGAGCCAGCATAGCAGGGCTTAATGTACGACAAAAGTGGTTTTATCCTGTCGCTTTTTATCTTTGTACATTGCGCTGTCTGCCATGTGGAGCGCACAGTTTACATCGGTCTCATGCGGATCAATTTCCACCACGCCCAGGCTGGCGCCAGGATAAAACAGATGGACGCTGCCCAAGTGATAGTCGCCGCAAATGCGCTGTTGCAGCTGATTTTTCACCTTTTGCAGGCGCTCACACCGATCGCTTTCATCTTCCGGCGACAGGCTAACGACTAAAAATTCGTCACCGCCCAGTCGACCAAGGATATCATTGTCGCTGCATTCGTGGAGCAGGCGCTGTCCGATCTGGATCAGGAACTGGTCGCCAACTTCATGACCAAAGCGGTCATTAATCAGTTTGAAATCATCCAAATCAATATAGGCAACGACGACCTTCTGCCGGAGATGTCGGGCAAGCGAAAATAGGGTTTCAACATTTTCAAAAATCGAGCGCCGGTTCGGTAACCCGGTCAGCGCATCGGTGTAGGAATACGCAATCAGCGCGGCGTTGGCTTCGCGTAACTGAGCGACCAGCGACTCTTTTTGAATAGACTGGGCGATCAGGCCGGCAAACAGATTCAGCACCTGTTCACCTCGCTCGCTCAATGCCTGCTGGCGGCGACTGGTGGCGCAGAGCGTACCGTAAAACGTTCCGTCCGGAAGATGAACAGGCGTGCTGAGAAACGTAGTGATTTCCAGCGCGCGGGCTGCGCTGCATTCCGGCCAGCGTGCGGGCACGTTGTCGCTATACAGACAGTTATCTTCGATGGCGCGTTTGCATAGCGTCTCATCCCACGGGACGGACAGCCCTTCCGGGATCTGCATTTGTTTGCTATTGCGCGCGTACAAAATATGCTGCAGGCGAGCATCTAAATCGACCTTGGTTAAATAGGTTGATTCCATCTCTGTCACCACCTCCAGCATCTCCAGAAGTTGCCGAACCAGACTCTCAACAGACTGCTCCGTGGCTAAGGATTGTGAGACTCTGGCGAGGATCATGTCCGACATGAGGTGTAAATACTCCTGAGTAATGACAAGGCTGGCGTTGCCCGCATGATAGAACATCAAGGTGAAAGATGAAACACGTGCTCCCGGTTAAAATGTAAACATAAAATTGAAGCCCGGTGGTAAAACATGGAGATATATGAGGAGTCGGGGTAATCTTGCCGGATAACGTTCTTAGCAGGAGTTGATATGAAACTGGCGTCTGTTATTTTGCCCGGCATGCTGGTGCTGGCAGGGTGTAGTGCCCCACAACCGGAAGCGCCAATGCCACCGAAAATTGGCATGGCGAATCCGGCATCGGTGTATTGCGAACAAAAGGGCGGCTCGCTGATTACGGTGCAGACTCCGCAAGGGGTAAGGTCTGACTGCAAACTCCCCGGAGGGGAAGTAATAGATGAATGGGAACTCTGGCGTAGAGATCATCCGGCAGCGGGGAAGTGATCCGCTGTTAGCATTGACGTAGCCATTCAGCCAGCACCAGCGCGTGGTTTTGCTGAGTATTCTTCGCCGCATACAGTAGCGTTAAGGTTTGCTGCCGGGCAATCTCTGCGAGGCGCTTCCCTTCCTGCTGCTGTTGGGCCAGTTCGCTACGGTACTGCTGGGAGAAGTGAGAAAAATCAATCAGCTCTGCGTGGAATGCTTTACGTAAATCTGATGACGGCGTCAGCGCTTTATTCCATTCATTGAAAGCAAGGTCGGTCTTTTTTATCCCCCGTGGCCACAACCGATCGACCAGAACGCGATAACCATCGCTTGTTTCTGCCGGGTCATACACGCGTTTACACTGAATATTCATCTTTTCATCCGCTCCATTAAGCCGCCGCGTTGGTATTTAGCATCATTTTTAGGACGGTTAAATAAGATCCTAAAACGTGACCATTATAGCATTTTGCCAGCCTGGACTCCCAATTTAAGGGATTGTGATACCGATGAAAAGTCGGTAGGCTGAGGCTCCTTATGTTGTCCCTTATTGTCTGGACATAAGGAAACCTTAATGGACATTTCCCCGATAAAAGATACGCTTCGCATTGCGCTGGTGGGCGATTACAACCCAGATATAGTGGCGCACCAGGCGATTCCCCTTGCCATTGATGATGCTGCTGCCGTGCTGGAGTTGGTGGCTGATTATGACTGGCTAACCACTTCCGATATCAACAGCAGCGAAGATCTGATTGGCTATGATGCCATCTGGGTCGTGCCAGGCAGCCCCTATCGACACCCGGAAGGGGCGCTGATTGCGATACGCTACGCACGCGAGAACAGCATTCCATTTTTAGGCACCTGTGGTGGTTTCCAACACGCCATACTGGAGTATGCCCGAAACGTACTGGGCTGGAGTGATGCCGCGCATGCTGAAACGGATACCGCTGGGCGAATGGTGATCGCGCCGTTGACCTGCTCGTTGGTTGAAAAAACGGATGATATTGAGCTCCGGGCCAATACGCTGATTGCGAAAGCCTATGGACGCGATGCTATCACGGAGGGGTATCACTGCAACTATGGTGTGTCGGACGCTTTTGCCACCGAGCTTGAGAGCGGCGATCTCCGGGTGACCGGTTGGGATGACGCCGGGGATATTCGCGCCATTGAACTGGTAACGCATCCTTTCTTTGTTGGCACACTCTTTCAGCATGAACGTGGCGCGCTGGCGGGAAAACCCGTGCCGTTAGTCCAGGTGATGCTCCGCGCCGCGCGGGGATAAAATGCCGGGCAGGAGGTTAGCTAACCTGCCCGCTACATTATGCGTTCGCGATCTCCCGATCGCGCCCAGCGCACAGACCAAACACGGCCATCAGCATCGCTAACGCGGCGACACCCGCTAATGGAATCAGCCAGCTACCGTTGAGGTCGTGAATTTTACCCATCAAGGGCGGCCCGCAGGCGGCCAGTAAATAGCCGACAGACTGCGCCATTCCGGACAACGCCGCGGCCTGATGTGCGGAACTTGCGCGCAGGCCAATGAAGGTCAAGCCGAGGATCATGGTCGCACCTGAGCCAAAGCCAAACAGAATGGTCCACAGTAAAGCCTGGTCGGGCATTATGGCGAATCCCGCCGCGCCAATGGCGCACATTACTGAAACCAGGGCGGCGATGGCACGCTGATCCTTAAATCTGTTCAGGACGAGGGGAATCAATAACCCTGGCGCGGCGGTCGCCAGTTGCAGCAAACCGTGCAACGAACCGGCCTGCGCCTCGCTGTAGCCGTGGCTGATTAAAATGGCGGGTAACCAGCCGATGATCACGTAATAGATAAGCGAGTTGATTCCCAGAAACAGGGTCACCTGCCAGGCGAGGCTGGAGCGCCAGATAGCACGGGAATGTAATGCGCGTGAGTTACTCAAGCTGGCATTGCCCGTCTGACGACATTGGGGTAACCAGATAACCAGCGCCAGCAGCGGAAAAATCATCAGTACCATCAGTGCGCCGCGCCAGCCAAATCCATTCAACGCCAGCGGAACAACCATGGCTGAACCCAGCGCCGCCGCTGCGCCCATGGTCAGCGAGTAAGCACCAGTAAGTTTTGCCACATGCTGGGCATAATCACGCTTAATCAGCCCTGGCAACAGGACATTTCCCAGGGCGATTCCGCACCCGATGATAGCGGTGCCGCTAAACAGCAATTCCGGTGAGGGCAGCGAGCGTATCGTAATACCTGCGCAAATCAGCAGCATAGCGGCAAACAGGCTGCGTTCGATGCCCCAGCGGCGCGCAACGGCTGCGGCCAGAGGGGATACCAGCGCGAAGGCCAGCAGCGGAAGGGTGGTCAACAGTCCCGTTTGGGCAGTGCTCAGACCGTAGTCGGCACGAATTGCATCTAACAGCGGGGCGGCGCCGGTAAAGGTAACGCGCAGCGTGGTGGCAATCATCAGGATACCCGCGATCAGCAAAGCAGCGTTTTTACCGCGGGAGGAAGGCGTATTTATCATTTTTTTCTCATCTTGTCAGGCGAGGCGATACCTTAGCGTTTTTACGCCATGAGTGAATCAAGCTAAAATGACAGTTTATCGCTAAAATCGGACATTCTTATGTTGGGACTAAGATTGGATGGGTATGAACCTGACCTTCACCATGATGCCGCGGTGGCGTTCTGCATTCAGGCCCGGGAAGATGAACTCTTTAGTCCGCTGCATCAGCATCGTAAGGGGCAGTTGATTCTGGCTTTGCATGGCGCGATTACCTGCGAGGTCGAAAATGCCATGTGGATGGTGCCTCCCCAATATGCGGTGTGGATCCCTGGTGAAATTCCGCACAGTAACCATGTAACCGTAGGCGCACAATTGTGTTTCTTGTTTATTGAACCTCATGCCGTCGTGATGCCTGAGCGTTGTTGTACGCTAAAGATATCTCCCTTGTGCCGGGAGCTCATTCTCTCGCTGGCGTCGAAAACGGACGACCAACGACTGGAACCGTCAACTCAGCGACTGACGCAGGTGTTGTTTGATGAACTCCCGCAGCAACCGCAGGAGCAACTGCAGTTACCGGTTTCCGATCATCCGAAAATCCGCAGAATGGTCGCGACAATGGCGCGAGAGCCTGCCCAATGGCAGACGCTGGGGCAGTGGGCCGACGTATTTGCGATGAGTGAGCGCAACCTTGCCCGGCTGGTCGTCAAGGAAACGGGATTGAGCTTTCGCCGCTGGCGTCATCAGCTGCAGTTGATTCTGGCGCTGCAGGCGCTGATCGATGGTCATAATGTTCAGCAGGTCGCGCAAATGCTCGGTTATGATTCAACCACCGCATTTATCACGATGTTCAAAAAAGGCCTGGGGCAGACCCCAGGCCGTTATCTGAGCTGACTTGCTACTGCTTCCCAACAATCAACGAGACCAGACCTGCCGCAATAAGCGGCCCCACCGGTACGCCGCGAAACAGCGCCACGCCCAGCACCGTACCGACCAGTAAACCGGCCACAAGCTGGGGCTGGCTGCCCATCAACGTGACGCCGCGCCCGCCAAGCCAGGAGACAACCACGCCGACGGCAATCGCGACCAGTGATTTCCAGTTTACAAAGGAGTGAATGAGCGTGGAGGGCGGTAGCGTTCCGCTGGCGATCGGTGCCATTACGCCGATAGTCAGAATAATAATCCCGATGGTCAGTCCCTGTTTTTCAATCCACGGAAAGAACGTATTCAGAGGGGTTACACGGACGATGATCAGCACCAGAATTGAAACAGCGACAGTGGTGTTGTGGCTGACAAAGCCCAGAGCTGCCAGTCCGAGGAGGATCAGCAGAGTGACATCAAACATCGTAGTTTCCTTGCCAAAAGAAAAAATAAGCCTGCTTACTGTACGCGTAAACGCGTGACGGAACAGGCTTTATTTAATAATTATGATTTTTTTGAGCTAATGCACGATGCGGCGTTATTTGCTGCTAACTCGGCTGTTATTGAACGCGGCGGAACGAAATTAATTCCGGTTGTGCAATTCGCAGGTAATCAGCAGTATCCATGATCACGGATTTTTCCAGCATTCCGGCATTGAACGCAATTTCAGTAAAACGTTCAAACAACAGCGGATCGGCGACCAGTTTGAGATTCGGATGGAAACTAAATGGTGGGATGGCGCCAAATACGCAACCCGTCAGTTCATCGACTTCCGCCGGGCTGGCGAGCGACGCTCTCAACCCGCCGATATGGCCGGCCAACAGGCTCAGGTCGGCCTGCTGGTCGGCAGAGAGAATCGCCAGAACATGCTGATTAACGCCGTTACCCTTTACTTTACAGACCAGCGCTTTTGCCCCCTGGCCCAGTGCAGTACCGCGAATTTCAGAGACCGCTTCACATTTGCCGACGGCTTCATGGCTAACCACGCGATACGTCGCGCCTTGTTCTGATAATAACGAAATTAAACGCTGATGCGTTGCGTTACCTTTGTTCACTTCCGTCATGACTTGCTCCTGGTACAACAATGAAAATCCTGGCTGAAAAATGATTACGCATCGGTGCGTTTTTTCTGTTTGTTCAGATAGAGTTGGGCATCCGATGCTTTGTAAGCATCATCAATGGTGTCGTTTGGCTGCATATTATAAATCCCGGCAGAGAAGCTGATTGATATATCTTGCGCAATAATTTGTAAGTTGTAGCGAATCCGTTCCAGCACGCGGTGCGTTAATTCACTGGGATGATTGATGAGGATAATGCAAAATTCATCCCCGCCGAGTCGGATGGCATAGTCGCTTTTGCGAATCGAGGTTTGAATGGCTTTAGCCAGAAGGGTGATAATGCGATCGCCTTCCTTATGCCCCAATGTGTCATTAATCACTTTAAGCTTATCGCAATCAATGGCGATAAAGGTCACGAGGGTTCCCGTGTTCACCAACTGCTGCAAACGCTGTTCGAGCATCGGCGTCAAAATTTTACGGTTATAGAGTCCAGTCATCGCATCGCTGATATTTTCCCGCGTGACGTTGTGATACAACCGAAAATGAGTTCTGACCATATTCAGCAGCAATATCGTTGCCAGAAGATAAAAGGCAAATATTTTCCATGATGAGACGATAAAGTACATAAAATCAAGAGATAACGTGACGCGTATGCCGCCAGGGATGTCCTTCTCGTAGTGAACGTAGCGGAATAAATGGGTCTCACTTTGGTGAACAATAATCTCTTTTCCTGAGCTGATATCCGAGAGCGTCACGTTAAGAAAACGCCAGACGAGAGGGCGATCGCTGGTATAAAAGATATTTTTTAAATTTTCTTTGTTAATATCCACCATCACCACGCCTTTTAGCTTACCGGCATAGTAGACCGGCGTTAAAAAGCTCATCACCTTTTTCTCGGTCAGGTTATCCTCATAAATACTGGAGATCACCGTTCGACCAGTGAAAATACCGTCAATATCATTCTGATCGATTCCCAGCGAGCCTTTTTGCAAAAATGTCCAGTTGTGTATCGCAAATTTCCGTGAGTCGATCAGGTCATAGAAATAGACGTAGTTATTTTTCAGATCGACGTAGTAGCGAAATTTATACTCCAGCGTCCCTAATCCCTGCCCATAATCCTTTTGCAGGCGATTGACGTTCACCGCCCGGTCAAAAGAGGGTAACAGGAATACGTCTTCAAGTTGCCCGCTACATTTCGTAGAGGTGGTCTGCAACGTACCGTGTAATGGCAGATAATTATGCGCTGTGAGATTGAGCCCATGTGTACCGTTAACGCTATCGAAAGCATCGCAGAACGCTTTTTGTTGTTCGACAGATGCGGGTTCCTTAGGGGATGAAAATGTGCGCATCAGATGGGCTGCAATACTCTGATTGGTGTACTTATCATAGAGAAAGGAGGAGTCGGCTTTCTCATTGATATAGCGCATATAGGCATTCATTGCCTTATCGCTGGCAATGAGTTCATAAACTAAAAAAGAAGATGTCAAAACAACAACGCTGACTGAGATAAAGAGCCTGAGCGCTTTATGATGCAACTTCATAATGAATTACAGCCCATAGGTTAGAGATGCGATTTTACCACATGCTCCACATTCGCTCTAACGAAGCGGCGGGATAAACCATTGCAAAATGTCACGATCATGATACAGGGTAATGTAATCAGCCGAAGCCTGAGCCTCGGCCGAAAGTGGTTACTTAATTATTGCTGGTGGTACTTTGCTTATGAAACAGTTCGCGGAATACCGGATAAATATCATCCTGATCGCGGATATGCTGCATCGCAAAATTTTCAAAGGTTGATTGCAGATGTTCATATTCACGCCATAAGGTCTGGTGCGCGCGGCGGGTAATTTCGATATAGCTGTAATATCGCACTACCGGCAACAGTTTTTTCGCCAGAATCTCGTGACACAACGGTGAATCATCCGCCCAGTTATCACCATCCGACGCCTGTGCGGCATAGATATTCCACTGAGCAGGGTCGTAGCGGTCTTTCACCACTTCATCCATTAACTTCAGCGCGCTGGAGACAATAGTTCCCCCGGTTTCCTGAGAGTAGAAGAACTCATGCTCATCTACCTCTTTCGCCTGGGTGTGGTGGCGAATATAAACCACTTCCACGTTCTTATAGGTGCGGCTTAAGAACAGATACAGCAGAATATAAAAACGCTTTGCCATATCTTTGGTCGACTGATCCATCGAACCGGAGACGTCCATCAGACAGAACATCACCGCCTGGCTGGAAGGATCGGGCCGTTTTTCATAATTCTTGTAGCGTAAGTCAAAGGTGTCGATAAACGGCACGCGTTCGATTTTTGCCCGTAGTTCGGCAATTTCTTTGCGTAACCGTTCCTCTTCCAGCAACTGAGCCGGTTCACTTTTCGCGATGGTCTCAAGATCCGCTTCGAGCGCATGCAGTTCGCGACGCTTACCTGCCGTCATTGCCGTGCGACGCGCCAGTGAATTTTGCAGGGAGCGCACCACGCTGATGTTGGCCGGCACACCGTTAGAGGTAAAACCAGCCCGGTGCGTTTTGTACTCCGTTAGCTGACGCTGCTGATTCTGTTTAAGGTTTGGCAGTGCTAAATCTTCGAAAAGCAGATCGAGATATTCATCTTTAGAAATCTGGAAGACGAATTCATCCTGACCCTCGCCATCCTGACTCGCCTGGCCTTGCCCGCTTCCCGAACCGCCGCCTCCGCCCTGTGGACGTTCAATACGGTCATTCTGCACAAAATGGTCATTACCCGGATGCACACGATGGCGCAAGCCACCGCGCCCCTGATGAAACATCGGTTCGCTAATATCATCAGTCGGAATAGAGACAGATTCGCCGCTATCCACATCAGTCACCGAACGCTTGTTAATGGCCTCGGAGATCGACTGTTTAATTTGCGATTTATAACGGCGTAAGAAGCGCTGGCGGTTTACCGTGCTCTTGTTTTTGCCGTTAAGACGCCGGTCAATAAACCAGGTCATAAGCCCCCCGTACTGCATTTGCCAACTTACGCTTCATCCTTCAAGTTGTCTCCGCGTTGGCTGCATTCGCTCACCCAGTCACGTACTTATGTACGCTCCTGGGAATTCACTCATTTGCCGCCTTGATACCTCTTGAATGGTTTCGCGTACAGAAGAAATATTGGCCCGGTAAACGGAAAAATTTTCCGGGCCATTTATGCTCTTAAGACGATTTACGTACGCGCAAATACCATTCGCACAGTAAACGCACCTGTTTACGCGTGTAGCCTTTTTCCATCATACGGTCGACAAAATCGTCGTGTTTTTTCTGCTCGTCAGTCGAGGTTTTGGCGTTGAACGAAATAACCGGCAGCAACTCCTCGGTATTGGAGAACATTTTCTTCTCAATCACCGTGCGCAGTTTTTCGTAACTGGTCCAGTTTGGATTGCGACCGCTGTTATTCGCTCTGGCGCGCAGAACAAAGTTGACGATCTCGTTACGGAAGTCTTTCGGGTTACTGATACCCGCCGGCTTCTCAATTTTCTCCAGCTCTGCGTTCAGCGACTCGCGATCGAACAGTTGACCGGTATCCGGGTCGCGGTACTCCTGATCCTGAATCCAGAAATCCGCGTAGGTGACGTAACGGTCGAAAATGTTCTGTCCGTATTCGGAGTAGGATTCGAGATAAGCTGTCTGAATCTCTTTGCCAATAAATTCAGCATATTTAGGGATCAGGTAGCCTTTCAGGAACTCAAGATAACGTTCTGCCTGCTCCTGAGGGAACTGTTCACGCTCGATTTGCTGTTCCAGGACGTAGAACAGATGCACCGGGTTCGCTGCGACTTCGGCATGATCAAAGTTAAAGACGCGAGAGAGGATCTTAAACGCGAAACGCGTGGACAGACCGTTCATTCCCTCATCGACCCCGGCGTAATCCCGATACTCTTGATAGGATTTCGCTTTTGGATCGGTATCTTTCAGACTTTCGCCATCGTAAACGCGCATCTTCGAGTAAATGCTCGAATTCTCAGGTTCTTTCAGACGAGAAAGAATGGTGAAACGGGAGAGCGTTTCCAGCGTGCCTGGCGCGCAAGGCGCATGGGTCAGCTCACTGTGATTAAGCAATTTCTCGTAAATTTTGATCTCTTCGGAGATCCGCAAGCAATAAGGCACTTTGACAATGTAAACACGGTCAAGGAACGCCTCATTGTTTTTGTTGTTGCGGAACGTCACCCATTCAGACTCGTTCGAGTGGGCAAGAATAATTCCGTTAAACGGCAGGGCAGAGATACCTTCCGTCCCGTTGTAGTTTCCTTCCTGGGTGGCGGTCAGCAGAGGATGCAGCACTTTAATCGGTGCTTTAAACATCTCTACGAACTCCATAATCCCCTGGTTAGCGCGGCACAACGCCCCCGAGTAACCGTAGGCATCAGGATCGTTCTGGGCGTGGTGTTCGAGTTTACGAATATCCACTTTCCCGACCAGCGCAGAGATATCCTGGTTGTTTTCATCGCCAGGTTCCGTTTTGGCGATAGCGATCTGCTCCAGAATAGACGGCCAGACTTTGACGACGCGGAATTTTGTAATGTCCCCGCCAAATTCGTGCAGGCGTTTCGCCGCCCATGGCGACATGATCGTCCCGAGGTAGCGACGCGGGATCCCATACTCTTTTTCCAGGATCTGCGCATCTTCCTGTGGATTAAACAGGCACAACGGATGATCGTTAACCGGGCTACGTTCGCCATTGGCGCTCAGGACATAAATCGGAACTCTCTGCATCAGCGACTTGAGTCGCTCAGCGAGAGATGATTTCCCCCCTCCCACAGGCCCCAACAGATACAGAATCTGTTTCTTCTCTTCTAACCCCTGAGCCGCATGTTTCAAATAAGAAACAATCTGCTCAATGGCGTCTTCCATGCCGTAAAACTCTTCGAAAGCGGGATAGCGTGCAATTACCCGATTCGAAAAGAGTCGAGAAAGACGAGGTTCGTGGGCAGTGTCAACCATGACAGGCTCACCAATAGCCATTAATAGCCGCTCTGCCGCGTTGGCATAAGCACTGCGATCTTGCCGACAAGTGGTAAGAAACTCCTGCAGCGTGAACTCTTCGTCCTTGGCAGCTTCGTAACGCTGGCGATAGTGATCGAATATATTCATGGTATGCCGTCCTTTCGTTTTTTAGCACATGTTAAGAGCCGTTCATATGAATAGTAGAGGCCCCTGAAGAGGTAAACTGAACGACGTCGCTGCTGAAGAAATAAGCAACTCTCATGCCATTTTGATGGTCAGGAGATCAACGTATTCGGTGATACACCTTCTAAAATTAAGCGTAGATGGCATTTGCAAAACTTGCCTGGGTGCGCAAATGAATTTCAATGGCATATCAATAACTCATCAGCAAAAAAAGCACATCTTATGTAAAGAAATGGGGCGGGATTCATGTGGTGTTCACTATCCTGCAAGCAAAATGTCATCACTCGCTGAGAAATTAGGGGGTTACATTCCTGGACTAATACGTAAAATAGTTGGGCTGAAGCGTATTGGCGGTTACACTTTGACCGCTACACATTTGAATAAGGAATTATGGATTGTGACCAAACTCAAACTTCTGGCACTTGGCGTGCTTGCCGCAACCGCAGTTAGCACCGCACACGCGGAAAGTCAGTGGACTGTTGGTGCAGGTGTCGGCGTGATTAACAGCCCGTACAAACAGTATGACCGCGATGTTTATCCCGTTCCGGTTGTCACCTATGAAGGCGATAACGTCTGGTTCCACGGTCTGGGTGGCGGCTACTATCTGTGGAATGATACGGCAGATAAGCTCTCCATCATGGCGTACTATGATCCGACGCATTTCAAGCCGGGTGACAGCGACAGCCATGCTTTGCGCCAACTCGACAAGCGTAAAAGCAGTCTGATGGCTGGCCTCTCGTATGTACATAACACCCAGTATGGTTTCCTGCGTACCGCTCTGGCGGGTGATACCCTGGATAATAGCAACGGCTTTATCTGGGATCTGGCCTGGCTCTACCGTTACACTAACGGTGCGCTGACTTTGACGCCGGGTATCGGTGTGCAGTACAGCAGCGAAAACTACAACGACTATTATTATGGCGTGTCCAATCACGAGTCTCGCCGCAGTGGTCTGAAAAGCTACAGCGCTGACGATGGATGGGATCCATACCTGGAGTTGACTGCAAGCTATAACTTCCTTGGCAACTGGAACGTATACGGCACTGGCCGTTATGTGCGTTTGAGTGATGAAGTGAAGGATAGCCCGATGGTCGATAAATCCTGGTCTGGCATCTTCTCGGTGGGTGTAACCTACAAGTTCTGATGCTATTGCGTGTCAAATACAAGCCTGCAGAGATGCGGGCTTTTTTATGCTTCGTGGGGATGAATATTGATCTAAAACATGAGATTGCATTTTTATAGTGGTTTTATGTTTCGCCTGGCCGCAACGATTATTTAACCTGGTATTTCTTTTGCCGTTACTAAAAATAAACCTCTCATTTGATTAGCCTGATAGCTATTGTTTTTTTTGCATGAGGTAATATCACCATGTCTTAATGATTTATTGCTCTGGGCTGTCGTTTTCTGGGTTCATAATTTATTGATAATACTGTGCTTTATTGTATTGCGATGCGCGGGGTATTTATTCTCAACTGGCATAAAGATAACTGATAACTATTTTGGCTTATTTTGAATGTTAACTTTCAGGTGAAAAAATAAAAAATTAATCATTTGTTTTTATTTTACATCCTTTAGGTATTTGTCTGAAAAAATTAAAATTGACATTAAATATCCTATTGCCGATATTCATTAAACTTTAAAAGTAGTGATAGCAACTCTCGTGGTAAGGCCTTAAATATGCCACGGGGATATCTTGAGTAAAAACCTGGTATAAATAATGAAAAAGTTAATCATGATAGCTGTGATGGGCGGGGTCCTGGCTGGATGCACCAGCGAGGCTTCACGCATGAGTGCATGCGAAAACAAAGGGATCAGCCGCGATGCCTGCTACATCGCCGAACAAAACCATCAGGCGACAATCAATGCCGCGGCTGAAAAACAGGCCCTGGAAAACGCGCAAAATCTGTATAGCTCTGATGGCACCCATTCCGACCATCACCACAAACACGATAAATACTAAGGTTTAACTCATGAAGAAATTGATTATTATCGCTGCGCTGGTGGCTTCATCTGCTGCGCCTGCTTATGCTATCAGCGAAGCATATCGTCAGCAATTACAGCATGAACACAAAACTCAGGTCAGCGACGCTAATGCCCCGGTGCACGCCAGCAAAACCACATCCGTGCATGTGAATAAGCTGGGCGTGGACTTTACACGTGGCGCTGATGGTATTGCATATATTAATGGCAACCCTGCGGCAAATGATGAAAACAATGCCGATGCACAAACTTACAGTGCGGGTTTGATTTCCGTCATCGTCTATAAAAACGGAAAAATTAACGCCATGAAAGAGGGCAAATATTTAGGTCGGTTGAAATAAGCGCTGGTTAGTGAAAATTTTGCATTATTTAGGTCCGGGATCTGCATCAGATCCCGGGCCATTTATTTTAATCGCATTAACGGGCGACACGCCAAACTATGATGGTGCAATTTGTGCACCATAACAGGACATATGTCTGTTGTTTTGCTTTACTGTGGTGCATTAACACAGGAGGGTGCGATGACAGCGAAACAGGTGATGTTTACGGAGCAGGTATCGCTTCCTGCGATTGGGCAGGGAACATGGTACATGGGCGAGGATTCAGGCCGACGTCGGGATGAAGTCGCCGCGTTACGGGCTGGGCTGGATCTTGGCCTGCGATTGATTGATACGGCCGAAATGTACGCAGATGGTGCAGCGGAAGAGGTGGTTGGCGAGGCGCTGGCAGGTCGGCGTGAAAGCGCTTTTTTAGTCTCGAAGGTTTACCCATGGAATGCCGCGGGCAAGAAAGCGATTGCCGCCTGCGAAGCCAGCCTGCGTCGTTTGAAAACCGATTATCTGGATCTCTATTTGTTGCACTGGACGGGAGACTTTTCATTTGCTGACACCGTCGACGCTATGGAAACGCTTATTGCGCAGGGCAAAATCCGCCGCTGGGGCGTCTCTAATCTTGATTACGATGATATGCAGGCATTATGGCAGGTTGCGGGTGGACGACACTGTGCAACTAATCAGGTGCTCTATCATTTAGCATCGCGCGGCATTGAATATGATTTACTGCCATGGTGCCAGCAACAGCAGATGCCGGTTATGGCCTACAGTCCGCTGGCTCAGGCAGGGCGGCTCCGGGGGGACTTGCTTTCTAACCCAGTGGTCAATGACATTGCGCGCGCCCACAATGCCAGCGCTGCGCAGATTCTACTGGCATGGGTTATTCGTCTTCCGGGGGTGATAGCCATTCCGAAAGCCGCGAATGTGGCGCATGTCGAACAGAATGCCGCGGCACTGGAGATAACGCTCTCTGCCGATGAGTTGAAGCAGTTAGATAAGGCATATCCGGCGCCAAAAGGTAAAACGGCGCTGGATATGGCCTGATTTGCCGCATGGCGCGCTGAGTTGCCTGATGGCGCAAACACTATCAGGCAACTGACACGATCTTAGCGCTTAGCAACACGAATCGTTTGTGCCAGACGAGACGGTTTTTCTTCGGTGGTTTTCTGCGGTGCCGTGGCGTAAGCCGTTTCTACGCAAACAAATGTTTTGTAGCCGACATCCGGCATGTCGCCCATGCTGACAGACAGCGCCGGGCCTGGGTTCCAGCCCACGACATTCAGATGGTGGTGGTGGATGACGTCAATATTGCGATTCAGCGCATCATCATGAATGACGCTGCACGCTTCCGGATTCAGATAGACACGATCGGTACGGTCCGGGAAGGTCTGGATACCATCAGCCAGTACGTCTTCTTTGGCATCATTCACTTTATCGATCAGACGATCGCCAAGACCGCTGACTTTCACCGCCGCAATATCACCCACATTGAAATAAGTATGCAGCGCGGAGGTGGTTTCAAACTCACCGTGCGCTTCCAGCTCCATCTCGCAGGTGGCGCCCACTTTGAAACGGGCCAGCAGGCAGAACTCATGCGGCCAAAGCTGACGCGTTTCAGCGCTGCTTTGCAGTTCGAACGTCAGTACGACACCTTTCTCGTCTTCGTTATGCGCCTTCAGCGTCCAGGGCAGGTTACGGGCAAAACCATGAGACGGTAGGCCTGGCTGAGCGGCAGGGCCAAACCACGGCCAGCAAATCGGTACGCCGCCACGCAGCGCAACACCGGTTTTAAACGGCGTATTGTTACTTAACCACAGGACTTCTTCTTCACCGTTTGGTTTCCAGGAAAGAAGATGTGCACCCTGCAGCGCAAAAGAGGCTTTAACCTGCGGGTGATCGACAACAATGACCTCAAGCTCATCAAGCTGACGGCGGGAGAGTACCGGGGCAATTTGTTCGACTACCGGAAGTGCAAAAATTTTATTAATCATTACGCAATCCTTTCTTCAGGCAAAAAAAAGAGCGACCGTAGTCGCTCTTACAGATTACTGTTTCATCTCAACTTATTTGGAGATGTGAGCAATCAGATCCAGAACTTTGTTGGAGTAGCCGGTTTCGTTGTCGTACCAGGATACCAGTTTCACGAAGTTGTCGTTCAGTGCGATACCTGCTTTAGCATCGAACACGGAAGTGCAAACTTCACCGTTGAAATCGGTAGATACTACGTCGTCTTCGGTGTAACCCAGAACGCCTTTCATCGGGCCTTCGGAAGCAGCTTTGATTGCTTTCTTAATTTCTTCGTAAGAAGCAGCTTTTTCCAGACGAACGGTCAGGTCAACAACGGATACGTTCGGGGTAGGAACGCGGAACGCCATACCAGTCAGTTTGCCGTTCAGTTCTGGCAGTACTTTACCTACAGCTTTAGCAGCGCCGGTAGAGGACGGGATGATGTTCTGGGATGCGCCGCGGCCGCCGCGCCAGTCTTTGTGAGACGGGCCGTCAACGGTTTTCTGAGTAGCGGTGGTCGCGTGAACAGTAGTCATCAGACCTTCGATGATGCCGAAGTTGTCGTTGATAACTTTAGCCAGCGGAGCCAGGCAGTTAGTGGTGCAGGAAGCGTTAGAAACGATGTCCTGACCTTCGTATTTGTCAAAGTTAGCGCCTTTAACAAACATCGGAGTGTTATCTTTGGACGGACCAGTCAGAACCACTTTTTTCGCGCCAGCAGTGATGTGCTTACGAGCGGTTTCATCTGTCAGGAACAGGCCAGTAGCTTCAGCTACTACGTCAACACCAACTTCGTCCCATTTCAGGTTAGCCGGATCACGTTCAGCGGTAACACGGATTTTTTTACCGTTTACGATCAGATGACCGTCTTTCACTTCAACGGTACCGTTGAAACGGCCGTGAGTGGAGTCATATTTCAGCATGTAAGCCATGTAGTCAGCGTCTAACAGGTCGTTGATTGCAACGATCTCGATGTCAGAGCGTTCTTGAGCAGCACGGAAAACAATGCGACCGATACGGCCAAAACCGTTGATACCTACTTTGATAGTCATATATTCCACCAGCTATTTGTTAGTGAATAAAAGGTTGCCTGTAAAATTACAAAAACCTTACGCAGCGTCAAGCGGAATCGTGTCAATCATTGCGACAAATCAATCTGCTGCCTAAGCTTTGCGCAACTGACTCGCCTCACTCTTCCTTTGGGCTTGAAACCACATGGGGTCGGCGGCCCGAATTTTAAAGGGCAATCAAGATAAAAACGTGATTCTGATCACGAATTGCAGGCTGCCATTTCGCAAGGATCAAGTTTAGAACAAAAGTTCGCACTCCGGTGTTAATGTTTTGTTAGAATCTGTCTCGCGATGTGAGTTTAGATAAAGCGAGATGTGAGCAAATGGCTAATCAACCTTCTCCAGAAGAACTGAAAAAAAATTTAACAGAAATGCAGTTCTACGTGACGCAGAATCACGGGACAGAACCGCCATTTACCGGGCGTTTGCTGCATAACAAGCGTGACGGCATCTACCACTGTTTGATCTGCGATAAACCGCTATTTCGTTCCGAGACAAAATATGACTCTGGCTGCGGCTGGCCCAGTTTTTACGAGCCGGTCAGCGAAGAGGCTATCCGTTACATAAAAGATACCTCGCATGGTATGCAGCGCATTGAAATCCGCTGTGGGAACTGTGATGCGCACCTGGGACACGTCTTCCCGGATGGCCCAAAACCTACCGGTGAGCGCTACTGTGTCAACTCAGCCTCTTTGAACTTTACCGATGGCGAAAACGGTGAACAAATTAAGGGCTGAAGAAACGATTCAGCAAATTATTCTACGGAGAGGGGATTTAACATGAATCTTGATGAGATGATCAACAGCATGACGCCGGAAGTTTATCAGCGCTTATCTACCGCCGTTGAACTCGGAAAATGGCCGGATGGCGTGGCGCTAACGGCAGAACAAAAAGAGAACAGCTTACAACTGGTGATGTTATGGCAGGCGCGCAACAACATTGATGCGCAACATATGACGATTGATACCAATGGTGAGATGGTGATGAAGAGCAAGCAGCAGCTAAAGGTTGAATTTGGTATTACGCCTGAGCCTATAGCAACCTTCAAATCCTGATAATCCTGGCCCGGCAGTCATGATGTCGGGCCCGCAGTCGCTGTTATTTTTTGTTCATCATCGCCTTCAGATCGGCAAACGGATTATATTTCGCTTCGCCAACAGCCTTCTGCGCATCTTCTCCGGCAACCACCGTTGAACCATACTGGTCCGCTTCCGTATATTTAGAATGCTCGTGATCGTGACAATACAGGCACAACATTTCCCAGTTGCTACCATCTTCCGGGTTATTGGAGTGATCGTGATCGATATGGTGTACCGTCAACTCGCGCAAATTTGAATAGACAAACTCGCGGGAACAGCGTCCGCAGACCCAGGGGAAGAGCTTAAGCGCTTTTTCCCGGTAACCAACTTCCAGACGAGCGTAATTTTTAGGGATAAAAGCCATAAAAGCTCATGCCTCCAATAGAAAATGAATAGCTGCGCCAAAGGCTGGCGCAGCGTAATTCGGTAATCATAACCTATTGTGTCAGGCGTTGGGATCAGTGTTTGATGCCCAATGAATCGGCTAACTGTTTAGCCAGTTGATTGTTGTCATCCGCACCGTATTCCCAGAACATGGCGCCTCCCAGCCCCTTACTCTTGATGTAGTCGGCTTTAATCGCCACCGAGCGCGGGTTTTCATAGGAGAGGGCAAAGAGCGCTTTTCCGTCTGCTGACTGTACCGACAGCCACGGTACTTTCGCCTCATCATCCCAATGCTGGCTAAAGCGCTTCTGCGGATCGTTGATCAGCTTCGCCACGATATCGTTGTACTTCACATAGGTATCTTTGCTCAGATCGACGCCCAGTGATTTGAACAACGCAATTTGTGCTGCTTCGAAATAGGGCTGGGTGGCAGGGTTCTTCTGCGCGTCAGGTTTGCTCCAGTCAATTCCCGGTTCAACGGCGCGTTTTGGTACGCGTCCATAAAAACCAATACCCAGATTCATCTGGCTCGGTTTTAACCCGGCGGCGAGATAGTTATTGACCACAAAATCCGCACTGTACTTATCTGCGGCGGCGACAGTCGGCCATTTCGTCGAATCATACAGGTTGGAGTTGAAATATTGAGTGCCGTAGGCCATGTCATAGGTCATCAAATTGATGTAGTCGAGTGATGGCGCAATGGCTTTTACATCCACCCAACTTTTCGGACTTTCCGCATTCGCACCCACGGCAATGGTCAGTAGCTTTTTATGCCCTAATGCTGCCCGCAGCTCTTTTAACAGCGCGGTAAAGTTAGCGCGATCGGTTGGTTGGCTTTCGACCAGTCCCCATGCGCCATTGACCGGATATTCCCAGTCGAGGTCGATGCCATCCAGACCGTATTTCTCAATGATTTCCTGCGCAGACTGAATGAATACCGCTCGTGTTTCTTTCGTTGCTGCCGCGCCTGAGAATCCACGCGCCCCCCAACCCCCGACAGAAAGCAGAACTTTCAGATTCGGATTCTGCTTACGCAGCTCCGGGATTTTCTCCAAATCAGCCTGTACTTTCTCTGAAAGCCAAATCTGATGCAGCTTGCTGGCGTCTTTTAGGGCGTCATTGGTTTCGTCTTTCTCGTTGTTGTAGACAAGACCAAACGAATAGTTGAGGTGGGTTATCTGGCGCACATCCAGTTTATTGATATCGCCGCCTGGACCGGCAGTGACATCGCCACCGCCATTAAAGTAGCCAACTGACATCAGTGAATTGGCGGAAACAACGCTGGCGCAGAGCAGGGGGAATGCTGCCAACAAAGGCAATAGTTTCATCGGTGTTCCTCTTTGACATTTAAACAAGTAAACACGCCACGGAAAGGCGTGGCGAAAAAAACAGCTCTTACAGATTAACCGTTTCATAACAGAAAAAATGCGAAGGGGTTCACGGCGTACAGGCGAAGCGGCCTCCACGTTTCTGTAGGTTTCAATACATCTTTGCACTTATTTGTGATCTGAGTTGTGGAATGCAGATCTTAATCTGTGTTTTAAAGATTTTATGTTGACCTCAAAAATTACATGGATAAGTATGATGACCACTGATGCAAAACTAAACACAAAGGAAAATTCAATGAAAGCACTGGCAAGATTTGGCAAGGCCTTTGGTGGCTACAAGATGATTGATGTTCCGGAGCCGGTATGTGGTCCGGATGACGTTGTGATTGAAATCAGGGCAGCTGCTATCTGTGGCGCAGATATGAAGCACTATAACGTTGACAGTGGTTCCGACCAGTTTAATTCGATTCGTGGTCACGAATTTGCCGGTCGAATTGTCCAGGTCGGCGACAAGGTTAAGGACTGGAAAGTGGGTCAGCGCGTGGTTTCTGACAACAGCGGGCACGTTTGCGGCGTCTGTCCTGCCTGCGAACAAGGTGATTTTCTTTGTTGTACAGAAAAGGTGAATTTAGGCCTGGACAACAATACCTGGGGCGGTGGGTTTTCGAAATATTGTCTGGTTCCTGGGGAAATCCTCAAAATTCACCGTCATGCGCTGTGGGAAATCCCGCCTGGTGTTGATTATGAAGAGGCGGCAGTCCTGGACCCCATCTGTAATGCCTACAAATCTATCGCCCAACAGTCCAAATTTCTCCCAGGTCAGGACGTGGTGGTTTTCGGTACTGGCCCGCTAGGTCTCTTTTCCGCGCAAATGGCACGCATTATGGGGGCCGTTAATATCGTCATGGTCGGGCTGGAAGAGGATGTCGCGGTGCGCTTTCCTATCGCCAAAGAGTTGGGGGCGACGGCGGTCGTCAACGGTTCGAACGAAGATGTGGTCGCCCGTTGTCAGGAAATCTGCGGCAAAGACAATCTGGGATTAGTTATCGAATGTTCCGGCGCCAATATTGCCCTGAAACAAGCTATTGAAATGCTGCGTCCCAACGGTGAAGTTGTCCGCGTAGGGATGGGTTTCAAACCACTCGACTTCTCCATTAATGATATTACCGCGTGGAACAAAAGCATTATTGGTCATATGGCTTACGACTCCACTTCCTGGCGTAACGCCATTCGTCTGCTTGCGAGCGGTGCGATTAAAGTCAAACCGATGATCACTCACCGTATCGGCTTATCGCAATGGCGCGAAGGTTTTGACGCCATGGTCGATAAAACCGCGATTAAAGTCATCATGACTTACGACTTTGATGAATAACATGTTTATTAAAGGGACGTTATCGCATGGAACAGATTGCAAAACCGCACTGCGGCGCCAGGCTGGACAGGCTGCCTGACTGCCGCTGGCATACGTCGATGTTCGCTATGGTAGCCTTCGGATTACTGGTTTGCTGGAGTAATGCCGTTGGCGGATTAATTCTCGCGCAGCTAAAAGAACTTGGTTGGACCGATAATTCTACCACCGCCACGTTTTCCGCCATTACTACGGCGGGTATGTTTCTTGGTGCGCTGGGTGGCGGAATTATCGGTGATAAAACCGGGCGTAAAAACGCGTTTATCCTGTATGAAGCGATTCATATTATTTCCATGGTAATTGGCGCGTTTTCACCCAATATGACCTTTCTGATCGCCTGTCGTTTTGTTATGGGGGTGGGTTTAGGCGCGTTGCTGGTAACCCTTTTTGCCGGGTTTACCGAATATATGCCAGGACGGAATCGTGGCACTTGGTCCAGTCGGGTCTCGTTTATCGGCAACTGGTCTTATCCGCTCTGTTCACTGATTGCGATGGGGTTAACACCACTGATCAGCGCGGAATGGAACTGGCGCGTACAGTTGTTGATTCCGGCTGTGCTGTCGCTCATTGCAACCGTTATTGCATGGCGCAGTTTCCCGGAGTCGCCCCGCTGGCTGGAGTCTCGCGGACGCTATCAGGAAGCTGAACAGGTGATGCGGGCCATTGAAGACGGTGTCATTCGACAGACAGGTAAGCCACTACCGCCGGTCGTGACAGAAGATGATGACAAACAACCGCGTTCAGTGCCGTACTCCGCCTTATTAACGGGAGTTTTATTAAAGCGGGTGATTCTGGGCTCCTTTGTTCTGATTGCCATGAACGTTGTGCAGTACACCTTAATTAACTGGTTACCGACAATATTTATGACTCAGGGGATTAATCTGAAAGACTCCATAGTCTTAAATACCATGAGTATGTTCGGTGCGCCGTTTGGGATTTTCATCGCCATGCTGGTAATGGATAAAATTCCGAGGAAAACGATGGGGGTGGGGTTATTAGTGTTAATTGCCGTGCTGGGTTATATCTATTCGCTGCAAACCAGCATGTTGCTAATCACATTAATTGGTTTCTTCCTGATTACCTTTGTGTATATGTACGTTTGCTATGCCTCCGCGGTATATGTTCCAGAGATATGGCCGACTGAAGCGAAGCTGCGCGGGTCTGGGCTTGCTAACGCGATAGGGCGTATCAGCGGTATCGCCGCTCCTTATGCGGTCGCTGTATTACTTAATAGTTATGGCGTGACGGGCGTATTTGTACTGCTGGGCGCAGTCTCAATTATTGTCGCTGTTGCTATTGCCACCATTGGAATTGAAACAAAAGGCGTCTCTGTCGAGAGTCTCGGTATTGATGCCGTTACCAGCAAATAATATTGACGGGAAATAAAATGAAAAATTCAAAAGCGATATTAAAAACGCCGGGCACGATGAAAATCATTGCCGCCGATATTCCGGTACCTAAAGAGCATGAAGTGCTAATTAAAGTTGAATATGTTGGTATTTGCGGTTCAGATGTTCACGGTTTTGAATCGGGCCCCTTTATTCCGCCGAAAGATCCCAATCAGGAAATAGGTCTTGGGCATGAATGCGCCGGTACGGTGGTGGCAGTGGGAAGTCGCGTTAGTAAATTTAAACCGGGCGACCGGGTCAACATTGAACCCGGCGTGCCGTGTGGCCACTGCCGCTACTGTCTGGAAGGGAAATACAACATCTGTCCTGACGTCGATTTTATGGCCACACAGCCAAATTATCGCGGTGCGCTAACGTACTATCTGTGCCACCCGGAAAGCTTTACTTACAAGCTGCCGGACAATATGGACACCATGGAAGGCGCTCTGGTAGAGCCTGCGGCGGTAGGGATGCATGCCGCAATGCTGGCGGACGTTAAGCCGGGCAAGAAAATCGTCATTCTGGGGGCTGGCTGTATTGGTTTAATGACCCTGCAAGCCTGTAAATGTTTGGGGGCTACCGACATCGCTGTTGTTGATGTCCTGGATAAACGTCTGGCGATGGCCGGGCAGCTTGGCGCGACGGTCGTGATTAACGGTGCGAAGGAGGACACCGTTGCCTGCTGCCAACAGTTTTCCGGCGATATGGGGGCTGACATTGTTTTCGAAACTGCCGGTTCGGCCATCACGGTTAAGCAGGCGCCATATCTGGTAATGCGCGGTGGGAAAATCATGATCGTGGGCACGGTGCCTGGCGATTCAGCGATTAACTTCCTCAAAATTAATCGTGAAGTATCAATACAAACTGTTTTCCGCTATGCCAATCGCTACCCGGTCACCATTGAAGCCATCTCCTCCGGGCGTTTCGATGTGAAGTCGATGGTGACGCATATTTATGATTATGCAGATGTTCAGCGCGCGTTTGACGAATCCGTCAATAACAAACGCGAGATTATTAAAGGCGTTATTAAAATTAACCATTAATTTAAATAGGGAGAAACACCATGCTGGCAGATATTAAATATTGGGAAAACGATGCTCAGAATAAACATTATGCGATTGCTCACTTTAACGTGTGGAATGCGGAAATGCTAATGGGGGTCATTGATGCGGCAGAAGAGGCTAAATCGCCGGTAATTATCTCTTTTGGCACCGGATTTGTGGGGAATACCTCGTTTGAAGATTTTTCGCACATGATGGTTTCGATGGCGAAAAAGGCCTCGGTACCGGTTATTACTCATTGGGATCACGGACGTAGCATGGAGATTATTCACAACGCCTGGGTTCATGGCATGAACTCTCTGATGCGCGATGCCTCCGCCTTTGATTTTGAAGAGAATATTCGTCTGACCAAAGAGGCTGTGGACTTCTTTCATCCGTTAGGCATTCCGGTCGAAGCGGAGCTGGGCCACGTGGGCAATGAGACGGTCTACGAAGAGGCGCTGGCGGGTTATCACTATACCGACCCGAGCCAGGCGGCGGAATTTGTCGAGCGTACCGGCTGTGACTCTCTGGCGGTGGCGATTGGCAACCAGCATGGCGTATATACCTCCGAGCCGAAACTCAATTTCGAGGTGGTTGAGCGCGTACGCCGAGCGGTTTCTGTTCCGCTGGTGCTGCACGGGGCATCCGGCATTAGCGATGCGGATATTAAAAAAGCCATCTCATTAGGCATCTCTAAAATCAATATTCATACCGAACTGTGTCAGGCGGCAATGGTGGCGGTGCAGGAGAACCAGAACCAGCCATTCCTGCATGTTGAACGTGAAGTTCGTAAAGCAGTAAAAGAGCGAGCGTTGGAAAAAATCAAACTGTTTGGCTCTGACGGTAAAGCGGAATGATAATATGGATAATATCGAGGTTATTTGTATAGGGGCGGCAATTGTTGATATCCCCTTACAGCCAGTGAGTAAAAATATTTTTGATGTAGATTCTTATCCGTTAGAACGTATTACGATGACCATCGGGGGCGACGCGATTAATGAAGCGACTATTATTTCTCGCCTTGGGCATCGTACTGCGTTAATTAGTCGGGTAGGGGATGATGCGGCAGGTCATTTTATTCTCGACCACTGTCGTCGGGAGAACATTGATATTCAAAGTCTGAAACAGGATGCGGATATTGATACTTCTATTAACGTGGGTTTGGTTACAGCTGATGGCGAACGCACCTTTGTCACCAACCGCAATGGTAGCCTGTGGAAGCTGAATATAAACGATGTTGATTTTGACCGCTTCTCTCAGGCAAAGCTGCTGTCGCTGGCGAGTATTTTTAACAGCCCGCTACTCGACGGCGAAGCATTAACGACGATCTTCACTCAGGCGAAAGCACATCGGTTAATTATTTGTGCCGATATGATTAAGCCACGACTTAATGAAACGCTGAACGATATTCGCCAGGCTTTGAGCTACGTAGACTATCTGTTTCCTAATTTTGAGGAAGCAAAACAGCTTACCGGCAAAGAGACGCTGGATGAAATTGCCGACAGTTTCCTGAGCTGTGGCGTAAAAACGGTAGTGATTAAGACCGGTAAAAGAGGCTGCTTTATCAAGCGTACCGATATGAAAATGGAGGTCCCGGCGGTTTCAGGAATTACCGCTATCGACACCATCGGCGCGGGAGATAATTTTGCCTCGGGATTTATCTCCGCGTTACTTGAAGGCAAGTCGCTGCGCGAGTGCGCACTGTTTGCTAACGCAACGGCAGCAATATCGGTACTGAGCGTGGGCGCCACAACGGGCGTAAAAAACAGAAAGCTGGTTGAACAACTTCTTGATGAATATGAAGGGTAATAACGGCAGATGAAAAAGATTCCTTTAGGCAGTACGGATATTATGCTTTCCCGCATGGGATTAGGGACATGGGCCATTGGTGGCGGTCCGGCATGGAACGGCGATCTCGATCTGCAGGTTTGTATCGATACCATTGTCGAGGCGCATCGCTGCGGTATTAATCTGATTGATACCGCTCCAGGCTACAACTTTGGTAATAGTGAAGTCATTGTTGGGCAGGCGCTGAAAAAGTTACCGCGTAAAGATATCGTGGTTGAAACTAAATGCGGCATTGTCTGGGAGCGGACAGGCAGCCTTTTTAACAAAGTGGGCGATCGCCAGTTGTATAAAAACCTCACGCCCGAGTCGATTCGTGAAGAGGTCGATGCCAGTTTGCAAAGGTTGGGTATAGAAAGCATTGATATCTATATGACCCACTGGCAATCGGTCGAACCCTGTTTTACACCGATTGCGGAAACCGTAGACACGCTGAACGCACTTAAGAAAGAAGGCAAGATTCGATCTATCGGTGCTGCCAACGTGGATGCAGGGCATATCAGGGAGTATCTCAAACACGGTGAGCTGGATATCGTGCAGGCTAAGTACAGCATCCTTGATCGCGGACTGGAAGCTGAATTGTTGCCGTTATGTCAGCAGCATGGCATCGTCGTGCAGGTTTATTCACCGCTCGAACAGGGTTTACTGACTGGAACAATCGCGCGGGATTATATTCCTGGCGGCGCACGGGCCAACAAAGTCTGGTTCCAACGGGAAAATATGCTGCGGGTGATTGATATGCTCGAGCAATGGCGGCCATTGTGTGAAAAATACCGTTGCACGATCCCCGCGCTGGCGTTGGCGTGGATTTTGAAGCAAAGCGATTTAATCACCTTACTGAGCGGAGCGACCGCGCCTGAACAGGTTCGCGAAAACGTCGAGGCGCTGACCGTTGCCCTGACTGATGGCGATTCGTTATTGATGAGACAAATGGCAGAAGCGTTGGATATAAAATAACCCAGCTGGCAATGACCTCTGTTTCTGTGTAAAAGAGTACTAAATCTGTGATTCAGACATGTTCTTTTGAAAATAAACATAGCCTGTGAGATACTAGGGTCTTATTATTACTTTGCAGGAAACAGAGGTGTCATCGTGGCGGCAAAAGACAGGATTCAGGCCATTAAGCAAATGGTGGCTAATGATAAGAAAGTGGCGGTATCTAATTTAAGTTCCATCTTTCAGGTAACTGAGGAAACAATTCGCCGCGATCTCGAGAAGCTGGAAGATGAAGGTTTTTTGACCCGAACATATGGTGGTGCGGTACTTAATACCACCGCGTTGTCTGACAATATTCATTTTTATAAACGTGCAAAGTCTTTTTTTGAAGAGAAGCAGATCATTGCTCGTAATGCATTACCGTTTATTAAAAATAAGACCACAATGGCCGCTGACTCCAGCAGTACGGCGATGGAATTATTAAAGCTGTTAAAGGAAAGAAACGATCTGACGCTGTTAACCAACTCGGCTGAAGCATTTCATGAACTGGCGCAGTCAGAAATTAACGTCGTTTCTACTGGCGGCGAACTGAATAAGAATACGTTGTCGTTGCAGGGAAGGATCACCAAGGAGATCATTAGTCGCTATCATGTTGATATTATGGTGATGAGCTGCAAAGGTCTGGATATGCAAAGTGGGGCGCTTGACTCTAACGAAGCAGAAGCGGAAATCAAAAAAACCATGATCCGCCAGGCGACTGAGGTGGCCCTGTTGGTTGATCACTCAAAGTTTGATCGTAAAGCTTTCGTCCAGCTCGTGGACTTTAGCCATATTAACTACCTTATAACCAATAAGGCACCGGGTGCAGAGTGGATTGCGTTTTGTAAAGAGAATAATATTCAACTCGTTTATTAATTTTAACGTTACTCGTGTCGATATTATTTTAGTTTGCACCTGGATAATGCCATAAAAATCTAATGATGATGGATGGCGCGGCAAAATTACCACTGCCGCGAGCGCCATACTTTCTGTTTAGTTGAATTTGAGGCATCCAGATGGAACAATGTGACCCTATCGGTGCAAGATTAGATCGTTTACCCTTATCGCGATTTCATTTTCGTATTTTTGGCATTATAAGTTTTAGTTTATTAGTCACCGGTTTCCTCAGTTATTCCGGGAATGTGGTATTGGCAAAATTAGTCAGTACTGGTTGGTCTAACAATTATCTCAACGCAGCATTTACCTCGGCGCTGATGTTTGGCTATTTTGTCGGTTCGCTAACCGGGGGCTTTATTGGTGATTATCTCGGTCGACGCAAGGCATTCCGCATTAATTTGCTGATTGTTGGGGTCTCTGCTTGCGCGGCAACGTTTGTGCCCAACATGTACTGGCTTATTTTTTTCCGTTGCCTGATGGGGATCGGAATGGGGGCGCTGATTATGGTGGGCTATGCTTCGTTTACCGAATTTATTCCGCCTGCAGTACGTGGAAAGTGGTCTGCCCGCCTGTCATTTGTTGGTAACTGGTCGCCGATGTTGTCCGCGGCTGTTGGCGTCGTGGTTATTGCCTGGTTAAGCTGGCGGGTGATGTTTCTGCTCGGTGGCGCGACAATGCTGTTGGCCTGGTATCTGTCCGGAAAGTACTTTATCGAATCTCCCCGTTGGCTGGCTGGTAAGGGACAGAGAAGTGAAGCTGAAAAACACCTGATACTGGTGGAGTCGCAGATTGAGACAGAGAAAAATATCACCTTACCCTCCTGTCAGAGCCAGTGCCTGGCGGTGCACTCTGGCGTGGAAAGTGGTTCATTTTGGCTACTGTTCAAGGGGCCGATGTTGCGCTGTACGCTGGTGGCGATCACTGTGCTTATCGCGATGAATATTTCGCTCTATACCATCACAGTATGGATCCCAACGATTTTTGTTAATTCGGGAATCGATGTGACGAAGTCTATCTTTATGACCGCGATAATTATGATTGGCGCGCCCGTTGGAATATTTATTGCCGCGATGATTATCGATCGTTTTCCACGGAGGCTGTTTGGTTCATTCTTACTCGTTATTATCGCGCTGCTCGGATATTTCTATTCGATTCAAACCGAAGAGTGGGCCATTTTGAGCTACGGGTTGGTGATGATTTTTTTTCTGTATATGTATGTTTGCTTTGCCTCTGCGGTATATGTCCCGGAGTTATGGCCGACACATCTGAGATTGCGTGGTTCGGGTTTCGTGAATGCGGTGGGCAGGATTGTCGCGGTATTTACGCCTTATGGCGTCGCTATTCTGTTGACACGCTACGGCTCGACCACTGTCTTTATCGTGCTGGGCGTTATGCTGGTGCTCTGCGCACTGATTCTGTTGTGCTTTGGCATCGAAACACGCAAAGTTTCTCTGGAAGAGATTTCAACCCTGGCCTGAAATAACGTGCCGACAGGAGCGATCCTGTCGGCGTCGCTTACGGTTGGGTTTCCAGCCAGTCATCCAGCGTATACAACG
Organism: Citrobacter sp. Cc139; assembly: GCF_030334645.1. NCBI lineage: Bacteria > Pseudomonadati > Pseudomonadota > Gammaproteobacteria > Enterobacterales > Enterobacteriaceae > Citrobacter > Citrobacter sp. Cc139. The sequence continues at coordinate 52,030 of NZ_JAOWDM010000073.1, read as the reverse complement.
TCGCACCCGCCGCCGCCATTTCCATAAAGGCGTTTGCACTGTCCTGGGGGTGAATATTGACGCCACGACAACCGTCGGTAATGACGCTGACGGCGTAACCCAGATCGAGCGCATCCAGAACGGTAAATTTTACGCAATAATCGGTCGCCAGCCCCATGATGATGAGCTCGGCAACGCGATGTTCGAGCAGCCATGCGTTCAGTGCGGTTGCCTTACGACGACCATTATCAAAAAACGCACTATAACTGTCGACCAGCAGGTTTTCGCCCTTAGTGAAGGTTTGCGCTATCGCGCGCTGGTTCAGCAAAGGATGCAGGGCTGCCCCTTCGCTGTTTTGCACGCAATGGTCGGGCCAGAACGTCTGCGCCAGGCCGTCCAGTTGCCCCTGACTGTAAGGTTCAACCTGGTGCTGGCTGGCAAAACTACCGTGATTAGCCGGATGCCAGTCCAGACTGGCGACGACGGTGTCGCCGCGCGGGGCGCACCAGTCGATCAGGCGGTTAGCAATATCGATGGTGCTGTCGCCTTGCGGGACGGCGAGGGCGCCGCCGGCACAAAAGTCGTTCTGTAAATCGACCAACAGTAAGGCTCGGGCCATGGGCATTAACTCCTTTATTCGTCTGGCGTGAGCTCGCCACGCAGATTTTGCGACATGGCTTGACGAATGCTCTGCGTGTCCAGCCCCTGACTCAGCAAATAGTGCAGTTTGGTCAGCGTTGCTTCGACCGTCATATCCGCGCCGCCGATAACGCCAGCATGCGCCAGCGCGTTCCCCGTCGCGTAACCCCCCATGTTCACCTTGCCGGACATACACTGCGTAAGGTTAACCACCACGATGCCGCGTGAGCTGGCATCTTCAAGCTCTTGCAGAAACTCTTTATTTTGCGGCGCATTGCCCACGCCGTAAGAGCGTAAAATTAACGCTTTAACCGGCTGGCGCAAGAAGTTGCGTACCACATCCGCAGAAATCCCAGGATAAATAGTCACCACGCCAATCGGTTGTGGCGTGATAGGGTGAACAATCAGTTCGCCCGTACCGTGTGGCGCAGGTGGTGTTCCCAGTCGACGGATATGGATACCCGCTTCCAGTAGAGGGGAAAGATTGGGTGAGGCAAAGGCGTCAAAACCATCGGCATGCGCTTTGGTGGTACGGTTGCCGCGAAACAGTCGATTATTGAAGAACAGGGTCACTTCGTTAATCGGATAATTCGCTGCAACGTAGAGCGCATTCAGCAAATTAATTTGTCCGTCGGAGCGTAATTCTGCCAGTGGTATTTGTGACCCTGTCACAATCACCGGCTTGCCGAGATTCTCCAGCATGAAAGAGAGTGCCGAAGCGGTAAACGCCATGGTGTCGGTACCGTGGAGAATGACAAAACCATCGTAATCGTCATAGTGCGATTTAATGTCTTCCGCAATATGCTGCCAGTCTTCCGGCGTCATATCGGAAGAATCCATCAGCGGATCGTATTCATGGATGGTGAAGTCTGGCATCTCAGGGCGGTGGAATTCTGGCATCAATGCCAGCTGGCGCTGAAGATGACCAGAAACGGGGATATAACCCTGTTCTGAGCGCTGCATACCAATGGTACCGCCGGTATAGGCAACGTAAATCGATTTCTTTTGCATGGGCGTCACAGATTAAGTTGTGCATGAACAGGCGCAGTATAAAGTCCCTCCTGAAAAAAAACAGCGCAAATGACGCATACCGGTTGTCTGATCAATATGTCATTTACGTTCAGTGCGTTGTCCCGATTATACAGTGTGGTTCTCCCCCCTCAGTCCTACAGTATCGACCTTCTTTTACGCGTACTTTTACGGATCGAGAAATGATCAGAAAGAGAATTGATAATGCCGCTATTTTGCTGATGGTGGTGATTTGCGGTGTCTGGGGTAGTCAACAGGTTGCGATTAAATCCGCGGCTGATGATATGTCGCCGTTTCTTCAGGTGGGGTTGCGTTCTGCAATTGCCGCGCTGCTGATTGGACTGCTTTTTCACCGCAGGGATAATATATTTGGCCGCCTGCGTGAGCGCAGTATTGCCAGAATGGGTACTATCGTTGGGCTGCTTTTTGCGCTTGAGTTCGTGTTGGTTTCTGTCGGAATAACGCTGACGACTGCCTCTCATATGGCGCTTTATCTGTACACCGCGCCGTTGTTTTCCGCTGTCGGGTTACATATTATTTTGCCTGAGGAACGCCTGAGCCGCCTGCAGTGGTGCGGGTTGGGCATCGCCTTTTTCGGGATTGCCGTCGCCGTGATGTGGGTTGCGCATGACGAGAATACGCAGTGGAGTCTGGCAGGCGATTTGTGCGGGCTGTTTGCGGGCATTGCCTGGGGAACGTCCAGCGTTGTGATTCGCTGCAGTCGTCTTGCTACCATTCCTTCATCGTGTACGTTGTTTTATCAACTCGCTATCACCGGTATTGTGTTATTGCTTATTGGTTTGATGCTGGGTGAAACGACGATACATATGACCTCGACATTGATGGCTAGTCTGACTTTCCAGACGCTGGTCGTCGCATTTTCAAGCTATCTAATCTGGTTTACTCTGCTGCGTAATTATCATGTTGCTTCGCTGGGAACGCTGGTTCTGATGACGCCTGCGATGGGGATTATCGCCGGCGTGATGTTTCTGGGAGAATCGCTACAGCCTGCGTTTATCGTAGGGGCGCTGTTGATACTGACAGGATTGCTTTGTGTGTCATTACCGTCCCGGGCAATTTTGCGCCATCGCCCGGGTTTAAACCGGAGCCTGAAGTGAAGAAAAACAACATTGCGTTGCCCCCAGGTGGAAAAGCGGATCGCGATATTATCACCGCCATTGATGCGAACCAGACAGCGATGCCCCTCAGGCCGCAATTAAATGTCGGGATTGTACTATGGCCTGAATTTCCTTTACTGGCACTGGCGGGGTTGACGGATGCGCTGCGTCACGCGGCGGATATGGGGGATGACAGCCAGAAGATCCGCTGTTCCTGGCGTCTGATGAGCGCTACGCCAGAACAGCCTGTTTTAAGCAGTTCGGGCATGGCGATGATGCCGGATAGCGCATTCGTTACCCCGGAGCAGTTTGATTATATCGTGGTGATCGGTGGGCTATTGCGCAGTATGGCAAAAGCGGACCCTGCCGCGCGGCGTTATCTGCATCTTGCCCATCAGCGGAATATCCCGCTGGTCGGTGTTTGTACGGGCAGCTTTGTTCTGGCGCAGGAGGGTTTTCTACAGGGATTAACTGCGGCGGTTCATCCCTGGCATCTGAACGATTTTAAGACGCAATTTCCTCTGTTGACCGCCCGAACCGGCGTCGATTTCCATGAAGAAAAGGGGATACTGACTTGCCCGGGCGGTATCTCAACGATCGGACTGGCGACGGAGCTTATTCGCCGACACTGTGGCCCCGACAGAGCGACAAAAGCCATTTTCCAGATGTCAGTGCCTAACCGAATAGACGGCACTTCCGTGGCGGTTTCCAGAGCGATAGGCTTTACGCATGTGAGCGATAGCCGCTTACGTAAGGCCGTATTTTTGATTGAGAAAGGGTTGGTTAAACCTATCTCCACCCAATGGCTTGCCGCAGAAGTCAATCTGAGTCCACGGCAGTTGACCCGGTTGTTTAATGCTGAGTTTTCTCAGTCGCCGGGGGAGTTTATCCGTAGCGCCCGATTGCGTTATGCCCATTGGCTGCTGATAAATTCTGGAGAGAGCGTAACGGAGATTGCGCTGCGTCTGGGGTTTAGCGACTGCGCGCACTTTATTCGCATGTTTAGTCGGGAATTTGGCTGTACGCCTGGGGATTGTCGGAATACCCGAATCAATGCTGCCCCATCCGGGGCAGCATTTGACGGTTAACGAACGTTGGCACAGGTCAGGCAAAACGCATAGCGGTTTTGCGGATCGTTAAACGCGGCCAGCTTATCGCTTTCAGCTTTTACCGTACTTGCCGCAGAAGCCAGCGGAGCCGGAAGCATTGCCTGAATGGCAGCGGGCAGCATGGCGCGAACCGAACCTGACATACTGTCCATGACCATATCCACGAATGTGGGTTCGTCCTGGTAATACTCAATGTGCCATTGTTTCAGTTTGGCCAGTTCAGCCGCTTTCGCGACGGCGTCGTCAAAATCCCCCAGACTGTCTACCAGACCGTTGGCTTTCGCATCCTGGCCGGTCCAGACGTGGCCCTGAGCGATTTTGTCAATCTGCTCTGGCGTTGTCTTACGTGCATTCGCGACCAGCGTGATAAAGCGCTTATAGCCGTTCTCGATGCTCAGTTGCATCATTTGCTGTACTTCAGGCGGTAACGCTTTAGTGATGGAAATGTCCGCCAGCGGGGAGGTGGCTACGCCGTCGGTATGTACGCCAATGGAATCCAGACTGTTTTCCACGGTGTTGATCACGCCAAAGATCCCGATTGAACCGGTCAGTGTGCTGGGGTTAGCCACAATGTAACTGGCTGGCGTGGAGATCCAGTAACCGCCTGATGCCGCCATACCGCCCATCGACACGACGACCGGTTTGCCCGCTGCTTTGGCCGCAGCCAGTTCAGCGCGGATCACTTCGGAGGCGCTGACGCTGCCGCCAGGACTGTTCACTCGCAGAACAATGGCTTTCACCTTCGGATCAAGACGCGCTTCGCGGATTTGTGCGGCAGTGGTGTCGCCGCCCACATTCCCTGGGGTTTCTTCACCGTCCATAATCGCGCCATTCGCGAAGATGACGCCAATGCTCTCTCCGGTATCCGCCGGGGTTTTCAGCGAATAATCGTAGTAGCTGATGGCGCGGAAGTTTTTATCCGCTTTGCTCCAGCCGAACTGTTTGGTCAGCATTTTTTCGACTTCAGCGCTGGAGGCGAGTGCATCCACCAGTTTGTTGTCGAGCGCGTATTTTGCGGTATCACCCTCGACTTTTGTCAAACCGTCCAGCATCGCTTGCGCGCCGGGGAACACCTGCTGGGCTGGGATCTGACGGTTTGCGGCTACCGTATCGAGATAGTTCTGCCACAGCTCGCCGATCCAGCGGCTATCGGCCTCGCGCGCGGCAGGGGACATATCATCGCGGATGAAGGGTTCTACCGCAGACTTATAGGTACCGACGCGGAACACGTGCGTTGAGACTTTCAGTTTATCCAGCAGGGACTTGTAGTACAGACCGTTAGTGGCAAAACCGTGCAGATCAACGGAACCCTGCGGAGAAAGGTAAATTTTGTTGGCAAAACTGGCGAGGTAATATTGCCCCTGGCTGAAGTTATCGCCCACGGCAAAGACCGGTTTACCGCTGTCGCGGAATTCCCGCAGCGCTTTACCGATGTACTGCATGGACGGCTGATCGGCCCCGGCAAAGTTTTTCAAATCCATCACGATGCCGGTGATGTTGCGGTCATCTTTCGCCTGGCGAATGGTATTCACGATATCAAACAGGGAGTTTTCCTGCAGTCGGTCAGAACTGGCGCCAAACAGTTGACGACCAATGGCGCTCAAGCGACTGGTGCTTGAAGGCTTGTCGACAATCACGCCCGAGATATCCAACAGCAGCGCGCCACGTTCAGCATGTTCACTGGTGTTGCTGCTACTGACCTGCATCCAGATCCCCACGCCAACCAGCACCAAGAAGATAAAGAACAGGTTAAGCACAAATTCACGGACGAAATTGAGTAATCGCCATGTCCATTTAAAAAATCCGGCAATAAATCGCCACAGGGTTCGCATGTATTCTCCCTACCGATTAACAACACGCCACCCGGTTATCCCGAAAAAGGCGTTAAGATGTGGCTATCGTAATGACCCAACGGGCACTTGTCAGCAGGAATCACCGCCTGTGCTGTAACAAAATCCGCTCACGTGTTAATTTTGTGAATAAATCTCATTGTTGGAGTTAAACAAATGGATGCACTCGAATTACTCATCACCCGTCGTAGCGCTTCTCGTCTTGTCGAACCGGCACCGGCGGGAGAGCAACTGCAAAACATTCTGCGGGCGGGAATGCGCGCGCCAGACCACAAAACGCTGCAACCGTGGCAGTTCTTTGTCATTGAGGGCGAAGGGCGCGAGCGCTTTAGCGCCGTGCTTGAAAAAGGCGCTATTGCCGCAGGCAGCGACGAGAAAGCTCAGGAAAAAGCGCGGACGGCGCCGTTTCGCGCCCCGCTGATCATTACCGTCGTCGCGAAATGTGAAGAAAACGACAAGGTTCCGCTGTGGGAACAGGAAATGTCTGCCGGTTGCGCGGTAATGGCCATGCAGATGGCCGCTGTTGCTCAGGGCTTTGGCGGTATCTGGCGTAGCGGCGCATTAACGGAAAGCGCGGAAGTTCGCGAAGCGTTTGATTGTCGTCCGCAGGATAAGATCGTCGGTTTTCTCTATCTGGGTACGCCGCAGCTAAAAGCGTCCACGACCATTAGCCTGGCCGATCCGAGCGCTTTTGTTCGTTATTTCTGATATCAAAGGCAAAACTGTCTGGATTATGAGCAAAGACACCTGAATTCAGACAGTCACTCTTACCACATCATGGAATGAGCGCTACCATATCCGAATTGCAATGACAGGAGATGTCCATGAGCGAGCAAGCTATTCGTTTAACGCAATACAGCCACGGAGCCGGTTGCGGTTGTAAAATTTCCCCTAAAGTGCTGGAAACCATCCTGCACAGCGAGCAGGCGAAGTTCGTTGATCCAAACTTACTCGTGGGTAATGAAACCCGCGATGACGCCGCTGTCTACGATTTGGGTAATGGCACCAGCGTTATCAGCACCACCGATTTCTTTATGCCGATTGTCGATAATCCGTTTGATTTTGGCCGTATTGCCGCCACCAACGCCATCAGCGATATTTTTGCTATGGGCGGCAAACCGATTATGGCAATTGCTATTCTGGGCTGGCCGCTGGATAAGCTGGCGCCGGAAATTGCCCGTGAAGTGACCGAAGGCGGACGCTTTGCCTGCCGTCAGGCGGGTATCGCGCTGGCGGGCGGTCACTCTATCGATGCCCCGGAGCCTATCTTCGGTCTTGCGGTTACCGGCGTTGTGCCCACTGAACGCGTGAAGAAAAACAGCACCGCCGAGGCGGGATGCAAGCTGTTCCTGACCAAACCTCTGGGCATAGGCGTCCTGACAACCGCAGAGAAAAAATCGCTGCTGAAGCCGGAGCACAAAGGGCTGGCGACGGAAGTGATGTGTCGGATGAACATTGCCGGTGCGGCATTTGCCGATATCGAGGGCGTGAAAGCCATGACCGACGTTACCGGTTTTGGTCTGCTGGGACATCTGAGCGAGATGTGTCAGGGCGCAGGCATTCAGGCGCAGATTGTCTATCAGGATATTCCTAAGCTTCCTGGCGTTGAAGAGTACATCGCGCAGGGCGCGGTGCCGGGCGGTACCCAGCGTAACTTTGCCAGCTACGGACACCTGATGGGTGAAATGTCGCAGCCGGTTCGCGACCTGCTCTGCGATCCGCAAACTTCCGGCGGTTTGCTGCTGGCGGTAACGCCGGAAGCGGAAGCCGAAGTGAAAGCGGCAGCGGCGCAGTTTGGTATCGATCTCACTGCGATTGGTGAGTTAGTGGAAGCTCGTGGCGGTCGCGCCATGGTTGAGATCCGTTAACTCGATGCGGTTGTTTATTGCCGAAAAACCGAGTCTGGCGCGCGCTATCGCCGATGTGCTGCCAAAGCCGCATCGCAAAGGTGACGGCTTTATTGAATGCGGAAACGGACAAGTGGTGACCTGGTGTATTGGTCACCTGCTTGAGCAGGCGCAGCCAGACGCCTACGACAGCCGTTATGCGCGCTGGAGTCTGGTCGATCTGCCGATTGTCCCGGAAAAGTGGCAACTGCAGCCACGTCCTTCGGTGACCAAACAGCTCAACGTTATCAAGCGCTTTTTACATGAAGCCAGCGAGGTTATTCACGCGGGAGACCCCGATCGTGAAGGACAACTGCTGGTGGATGAAGTGCTGGATTACCTGCAACTGGCTCCTGAAAAGCGCCAGCAGGTGCAACGTTGTCTGATTAACGACCTCAACCCGCAGGCCGTCGAACGGGCTATTGAGCGTCTGCGGGCCAACAGTGAGTTCATCCCGCTGTGCGTGTCGGCCCTGGCGCGGGCGCGGGCAGACTGGCTGTACGGCATCAATATGACCCGTGCTTACACCATTCTTGGGCGTAACGCGGGCTATCAAGGGGTACTCTCGGTCGGGCGCGTACAGACGCCGGTGCTCGGCCTGGTTGTGCGTCGCGATGAAGAGATTGAAAACTTCGTCGCCAAAGATTTCTTTGAAGTGAAAGCGTATATCGTGACGCCCGCCGATGAGCGGTTTACCGCTATCTGGCAGCCCAGCGAAGCATGTGAGCCGTATCAGGACGAAGAAGGGCGCTTGCTGAATCGTACGCTGGCCGAACACGTGGTGAACCGTATTAGCGGGCAGCCGGCGCTCGTTACCAGCTATAACGATAAACGGGAATCAGAATCCGCGCCGCTGCCGTTTTCGCTGTCGGCGTTGCAGATTGAAGCGGCGAAACGCTTTGGTTTGAGCGCGCAGAACGTTCTGGATATCTGCCAGAAACTGTATGAAACCCATAAACTGATTACCTATCCGCGTTCGGATAGCCGTTATCTGCCGGAAGAACATTTTGCCGGACGTCATGCGGTAATGAACGCAATTAGCGTTCATGCGCCGGATCTGCTTCCGCAACCCGCGGTGGATCCCGATACGCGAAACCGCTGCTGGGACGATAAAAAGGTGGATGCCCACCACGCCATCATTCCTACCGCGCGCAGTTCGTCCATCAACCTGAATGACAACGAAGCGAAAATTTACAACCTGATTGCCCGTCAGTATCTGATGCAGTTTTGTGCGGATGCGGTATTCCGCAAGTGCGTTATTGAGCTGGATATTGCCAAAGGCAAGTTTGTCGCCAAAGCGCGTTTTCTGGCGGAGGCCGGATGGCGCACGCTGCTTGGCAATAAGGAGCGTGATGAAGATAACGACGGGACGCCGTTGCCGGTGGTGGCTAAAGACGATGAATTGCTGTGCGAAAAAGGCGAAGTGGTTGAACGTCAGACTCAGCCGCCACGCCATTTTACCGATGCCACGTTGCTGTCAGCGATGACCGGGATTGCGCGCTTTGTGCAGGATAAAGATCTGAAAAAGATCCTGCGCGCCACGGATGGATTAGGTACGGAAGCGACGCGCGCCGGGATTATCGAGCTGCTGTTCAAGCGCGGATTCCTGGTGAAAAAAGGGCGCTATATCCATTCGACTGATGCCGGAAAAGCGTTGTTTCACTCGCTGCCGGAAATGGCGACGCGTCCGGATATGACCGCGCACTGGGAATCTATTCTGACCCAAATCAGCGAAAAACAGTGTCGTTATCAGGATTTCATGCAGCCTCTGGTGGGAACGCTGTATCAGCTCATCGATCAGGCGCGCAGTACGCCGGTACGGCGCTTCCGGGGAATTGTCGCGCCGGGTGGCAGTGGTGGCGATAAGAAAAAGAGCGCGCCGCGTAAACGCCCGGCGAAAAAAAGCCCGCCATCCGAAGAGGCAGGCGTGTAAGTCTGTAGGCCTGATAAGCGTAGCGCCATCAGGCTTTGCCGGATGCGGCACCCGTGCCTTATCCGGCCTACGGTTCTACAGAGACAATATTAAATCACACCCTGGCCCAGCATCGCGTCGGCAACCTTCACGAAGCCCGCGATATTGGCGCCACGTACGTAGTTGGTTTGTTTGCTTTCGCCGCCGTATTCAACGCAGGCATGGTGAATATCCAGCATGATGTGGTGCAGGCGCGCGTCCACTTTCTCCGCTTTCCAGCCCAGACGTGCGGCGTTTTGCGCCATTTCCAGACCGGAGGTCGCTACGCCACCGGCGTTGGCGGCTTTACCCGGCGCGAACAGAACGCCCGCTTCGAGGAACAGGTCGGTGGCTTCGATGGTGGTCGGCATGTTTGCCCCTTCGGCGACAGCTTTCACGCCGTTGGCGATCAGTACGCGCGCCGCGTCGACATCAAGTTCGTTCTGGGTGGCGCACGGCAGGGCGATATCGACCGGAACCGACCACGGCTGCTTGCCTTCGAGATAGGTCAGGCCAAACTCCCGGGCGTAATCCGCCACGCGACCGTCACGGCTGTCTTTGATCGCGCACAGACGCGCCAGTTTTTCTTTGGTAAATCCACTTTCGTCGACCACTGTGCCGCTGGAGTCGGAAGCGGTCACCACCCGGGCGCCAAATTCCATGGCTTTCTCAATGGCGAATTGTGCAACGTTACCGGAGCCAGAGACCGCCACGCGCATGCCTTCAAAGCTGAGGCCATGACGTTTAAGCATCGCTTCGGTGAAGTACACCAGGCCATAGCCGGTCGCTTCCGGGCGGATCAGGCTGCCGCCGAAAGAGAGACCTTTACCGGTAAAGACGCAGGCGCTGTTGTTGGACAGTTTTTTCATCATCCCGGCCATAAAGCCGACTTCACGACCACCCACGCCGATATCGCCCGCCGGAACGTCGGTATCGGGACCTAAATGGCGGAACAGCTCGGTCATCAGCGCCTGGCAGAAACGCATCACTTCACCTTCGCTTTTACCTTTCGGGTCGAAGTCACTCCCGCCTTTACCCCCGCCCATCGGCAGCGTGGTGAGGGCATTTTTAAAGGTCTGCTCGAAACCGAGGAATTTCAGGATCGACAGGTTTACGGAAGGGTGGAAACGCATACCGCCTTTGTATGGGCCAATGGCGGAGCTAAACTGCACGCGCCACGCACGGTTAACCTGCACCTGATTACGATCGTCGAGCCAGACTACGCGGAACTGGATCACGCGCTCCGGCTCAACCAGACGCTCCAGCAGCGACATCTGGCGATAACGTGGGTTTTGCTCAAGGAAGGGCCACAGCGTCGTCATCACTTCACGAACGGCTTGCGCGAACTCGGTTTGGTTTGGGTCGCGCTTTTGTACATGGTTAAGAAACGACTCCAGAGAACATGTCTGATCCATAGATATAAAAACCTCTTATGTATTGATATGGTTATATTTTTGATATTTGTGTTAAGTGTTTTGCAGTTTTTGACTATACCACCAGCAGCGTGACGGGACGCAAGAAAAAATTAACCCCGCTAAGTAAATTAATATCGTGGCGTGGGTCATAACCAAAAACGATGACGGGAGGGACTAAAGTTTCTGCCGATTTATACCGTTATACTGAGCATAACTGTCAGTCACAAAGGAAAGAATATGCGCCGTTTAATCATGGCAGGAGCGCTGGTACTGGTGTCCAGCGCGACGCTGGCAAATCAGCTTTATCGCCCGGATGTGCAGGTGAATGTGCCGCCGGAAGTGTTCAGTTCCAGCGGGCAGCGAGCGCAGCCTTGTAGTCAGTGCTGTATTTATCAGGATCAAAACTACTCCGAAGGGGCGGTGATCAAAGCGGATGGTGTGCTGCTTCAGTGCCAACGCGATGATAAAACGATCAGCACGAATCCGCTGGTCTGGCGGCGCGTAAAAGAATAAAGGCTTCTAACAGCGGGATATCGGCAGGCGCCAGCGGATAACGCCGCGCCTCTTCGGGTGAACACCAGACCATATCCTGGTGTTCATACGCATTCAGTTCTCCCTGAAAAGACGGTACATGCCAGGCATGTAAATGAATCAGCCGGCCTGAAACCTCACGTTGATGGCTGGCGATATAGCGCCCAACGACTGCGTCGATGCCTAATTCTTCACGCAGTTCACGCACCAGAGCCTGAGACTGACTTTCGCCCGACTCAACTTTACCGCCAGCAAATTCCCACATGCCTGGCTGATCCGCATCCGGCGAACGCTGAGCCAGTAAAATTTTGCCATCACGTTCAATGATAGCGGCGACCACGTCGAGGGTTTTCATCATATTCATCAAGATCTAACAGCAGAAAATGACATACTATATTTATCTTTGAGTTATCTAAAGTATTCAGGAGTCATCGTTGAACGATCCTCACTCGTGGGTAAGTCCGTTAACGCGTATTCCCTCCAGTTTGCAACCGCTCGTCGCGACGCAGAAAAAACATTATGGCGATGTGCTGCATCCCACGCGTTGGTGGGGGCGGATGCCGTTTCTGTTCTGGCTGGTGGCGCTGTTTGTCGGGTTTCTGGAGCGTAAAAAGGCGCGCTTAACGCCGGTGATGCGCGCATTGTTAATGACCCGCGTTTCTCAGGTATGTCATTGCGCCTTCTGTGTTGATGCCAACAGCTTACGGCTGGCGGAACGCTGTGGCGCGCTGGATAAAGTCTTGCAGGTCGCCAACTGGCAAGAATCAGCGCTGTTTAACGCAGAAGAGCGCATAGCGCTGGCCTATGCGGATGCGGTGACCGCCACGCCACCGCAGGTAGACGATGCGCTGAAAACGCAAATGAAGCAGCATTTTACCGATGACGTCATTACTGAAATGACCGCGCTGATTGCGTTTCAAAATCTCTCGGCGCGTTTTAATGCCGCCCTCGATATTCCTGCGCAAGGATTGTGCGACAGTTTTAAAGGACGCCCGCATGCTTGACCGTCATCTTCATCCACGGTTAAAACCGCTGTTGCATCGCTGTGTGGGCATTATTGATAAACCTGCGATTACCCCGGATGGCCTGACGCTGGTCGGTTTTGCTATTGGCGTATTGGCCCTGCCATTTCTGGCGTTAGGCTGGTATCTGGCGGCGCTGGTGGTCATTGTGCTTAATCGCTTGTTTGACGGGCTGGACGGGGCGCTGGCGCGGCGCAGAGGGCTAACCGACGCGGGAGGATTTCTCGATATCTCACTCGATTTTCTGTTTTACGCCTTAGTACCGTTTGGTTTTATTCTTGCCGCACCTGCGCAGAATGCACTGGCTGGGGGCTGGCTGTTGTTTGCGTTTATTGGTACTGGCAGCAGCTTCCTCGCTTTCGCGGCTCTGGCAGCGAAACACGATATTGATAACCCAGGCTACGCGCATAAATCGTTTTATTATCTGGGGGGGCTAACCGAAGGCACTGAGACTATTTTGCTGTTTGTTTTGGGCTGTTTGTTCCCGGAATCTTTTGCCGTGCTGGCGTGGGTCTTTGGCGCGCTGTGCTGGATGACGACGTTCACTCGGATCTGGAGCGGATATCTGACGCTGAAAGCGGTTCAGCGTCAGGCGTAATGTCTTGTGTTGCCGGATGCGCTTATCCGGCAATGGTGACCATTTTACTTGCTGCTGTCCGGACCCCGTTCACCGCTGGCGACCGGGTTTTTCGGATTGCTGCTCCACTCATACCAGCCACCGTCGTAAACAGAGACGTTTTTCCAGCCCATCGCGCGGGCATACATAAACGTTTCTGAAGCACGCCAGCCGGTGCCGCAGTAGAAAGAAACCTGCTGGTCTGGCGTGATATTCCACTGTTTCCACATGGCGGCGATATCATCCGCGCTGCGCATGGTGCCGTCCGGGTTATGGAAATCTTCCATATGCGTGGAATCACTCCCCGCGTGGCCCCAGCGTGCGCCTGCGATCTCACCTTTTGGCTTGATGTAGCTATAGCCGCTGGTGGTACCAATAAACTCAGGCCACGAGCGGATGCTGACCAGCGACGCATCCTGGCGATGCAGCAGGCCGCGAGCCTGTTCCGTATTCAGCATCAGTTGTGGTTGGGCAGGGATAGCAACGCCAAAATCAGGAGCCGCTTTCACCGTCGGCGGCGTTCCGCGTTCCACCGGCAAACCTGAATCTGACCAGGTTTGCCACCCGCCGTCGAGCAGACGCACATCTTTCACGCCTGCATACAACATGATTTGCGCCACGCGCGCGGCGGCATAGACATCACGACCGTATAAAATCACCGTGGTGTCGTGGCGAATACCATGTTTTGCCAGCATGGCTTTGAGTTGCGCGTCGGAAACTTTATTCCACAGTGGTTCGCTCTCGACTTCGTTGGTATCAATGTAGTCCGCGCCAGGGATATGGCTGAGCAGATACAGCTTCGGCGCGCCCCAGGCGGCTTCAATCACTTTCCAGTCACCCGACGGTTTGGCGGTCACTTCTTTTCCCTGCTGCAGGTCGTGCAGCCACTGCGGGTAAACCAGTTGTTCGAAGTGCGGCAGACGTTGCAGGCGGCCAGGATCCGCAAGGGCGTCGCTGAGGGTTGAAATATGGCTAAAACCGACTTTCTGCAGGCGGGATTTAACGGCCTGCATCTCGCTATCGCTACCATACAACGCCACCGGCGCATCGGTTTTTAGCTGATGCGCCTTCACCCAGGCATTGAGTTGTTCATCATTCATTTTGTCGAGCCAGGCGGCAGACAGATTCAGTGCGGAGGGTTCGTGTCCGGAAGGACCATTGAGCGATTGTGGCCAGCCGTTGTAAAAAGCGCTCTGACGGGTATCGATCGCCGCGCCTTGCTTTTGCTGTAACTGGTTGAGGGTGAGCGTCTGTGCTGTTTCAGCAGCCCAGGAAGAAGCGCAAGCGAGCCCTAAAGCCAGTGCCAGCGCGGTCATTTGAGAAACACGTTTCATCGAATAGCCCGACGTTGAAAAAAGAAGACGACATTCTGTGCCGCCGGTTAAGTAAAAACCTTGCGTTAACGCAGCATATCGCCACATTCACGCCCAGTTTTCCATCTGTAATACACGGCCTGCTGACGGGACATCCTGCGCGTCATGCGTAACCTGTACCACCGGAATATTCAGCTTGCGCACCTCGGTAAAGACCCACTGGCGAAAGGTATCGCGTAGCGACGCATCCAGTCTGCTAAAGGGTTCATCGAGCAGCAGCGCCTGAGGCTGAGCCAGCAGGGCGCGCAGCAGGGCGACACGCGATCGTTGGCCGCCGGAGAGCGAGGCCGGATCGCGATGATAAAATCCAGCCAGGTCCGCGCGCGTAAGGGCGTTTTCAACAGTATGGCGTCTGGCGGATCCTTGCAGGCTGGCGGGTAAGGCTAGCAGTAAATTCTGCCCAACGCTGAAATGGTCAAACAACAACGCATCCTGGAACAGAATGCCAATCTGGCGCTGCGCGGTGGGCAGCATGTCTATACGCCGTTCGTTGAGCCACAGTTCGCCTGAAGCCTGAAACTGAGGAGACAATGCGCCGACCATCCACGAAAAAAGCGAAGACTTACCGCTACCGGAAGGCCCCATAATAGTGACAATGTCACTTTTGCTAACCTGGAAGTTCACATCTTTCAGTAGCGTTGTCGCGCCCCGGTACACTGAAAGGTTTTGAACGATGAGCATTAACGGAGTCCTTGTCGAAAGCGGCCGAGCCACGCGGCGAAAAGCGCCGCCAGTACGAAAACGAATAGCGGTAACAGAAGCTGCCATAGCGCCTGTGTCGCTAAAACAGCCGTGCTGCCGCCGCTGCTTAATGCCACCGCCTCGGTGGTCAGGGTGGGATAGCGTCCGGCCCCTAACCATAGCGTTGGCATATATTGGGCAATACTGACCGAGAAGCCAACCGCGAAGGCGACCAGTGCCGGGCGTAACAGCAATGGGCATTTTACCCGCCAAAATATGCGACCTCGTGTCCAGCCCAGCGTTTGTGCAATCAAAATCAATCGTGGGTCAATGCGTTGCCACGCCGGTTTGAGCACAAACAGCATCCACGGCATCACCCACAGCAGGTGGCCCCAGATGATGGTCGTCATCAGCCCATCTTGTCCGGTATATAACGCCAACAGATACTGTCCGGTGACCAGCGGCAGCGCGGGCAGGATAATGGGCAGCCAGACCCAACGGTGTCCGGTTTGCGGTCCCCATTCCAGCCACGCAAAGAGCATCAGTAACCCCAGCACGCTGGAGATGAGTCCCAGTTGCAGACTATTGCTTAGCGCCTCACTGTTGAGCGATGAAGAGTTGGCGGAAAGCACCAGCACCAGGGTGCATACTACTCCGCTGATAGGCAAAAGTTGTACCAGCGGCTGTGCGATTGTTGTGGACGAAAAACGCAGGCGTATTCCGTTTACTGACGGAATTGTGCGCCGCCAGCCACGCCAGAACAGATAGCCCACCAGTGCGAAGATAAATAGCAACAACACCAGCAGCAGGCTGGCGAGTGCGCCTTTGGCCTGTTGTTCGGCATCGCCCTGGCTGAGCCATTGCCAGCTCAGCACAGCAAGCGTGGGCGGATTGCCGGGGCCAAGGACGATGGCCACATCCACAACGGAGAGTGACCAGGCCACGACGGCCAGCATGGCTTTGCCTAACGCAGGAGCGATGGAGGGCAGTACCAGCCAGTTCAGGCATTGCAAACGGCTGTAACCCAGCGAATCCAGGACGATAACCTGCTGTGAAAGTTGTTTTTCACTCAGCAGGGCTGAGAGGATCCACAACAAAAAGGCGCTCTCTTTCACCGCCAGCGTTATGCCAAGCCCAACCCCATAGCGGTCTGGTTGCGAGTTGAGAAAGGGCAGCCACTGCCAGAGCATGCCGCCTTCGGCAAAAATCAACAGCATGCTGGTCGCGAATGCGACGTGCGGGATCGCCAGCAGCAAGGGCAGGCGCGTGCACAATCGCGCCCAGCCAGCGCCAGGCCACAAAAAGAGGATCGCCAACAGCGTAATGGCCAGGGCACCCAGAGCTGCGAGGCTTACGGAAATCAGCGTTGCCAGCAACGCCTGCGAGAGTTGAGGATCGTCAAAGAGCGCCAGCCAGTGCGTGGTGCGAAGCGCTGGGGCTAGCAGAGAGAACGTTGCTGGCACCAGCGGCAGATAAACTGCCGTCATGATGCCCCACAGCAACAGAATTAATGCGTACCGTAGCGGCGTAGCCATTCTTGTTCCAGTGCATTTATCCAGGCAGCATGTGGTTCCGGCAGTACGGCAGGGAGTCCTTGCGGGGTGTACGCCAGCAGTGCGTTACGCTGTTCGTTGGGCAGTTTTTGCGGATCAAGTACCGAAGGGTCTCCCCAGATAGCAGGGTCAGCCTTACGCAACTGCGCTTCGGGAGAAAGCAGGAAGTTTGCCACGACTTTTGCTCCGGCGCTGGCGCGAGCATTTGCCGGAATAGTGACAAAATGCACGTTGCCGATCATGCCCTGTGAGAAACCAAAACTATAGCTGGTTTTAGGCAATTCGCCGCTGGCCATTTTTTGCTGCGCGTGGGCTGGGTTAAAGGTCAATGATAAGCGCAGCGTACCGGTATTCAGCAACGCATCCATCCGCGCAGGAGTGGGAGGAAAATCTTTGCCTTCACGCCATAGTGAAGGGTGTAGAGCGTCAAGATAATGCCATAACGGAGCGGTAACGTTGGCGAATGTGGCGGCATCGGGCGCAACTTTCAATGCTTGCGGTTCCGTGGTGAGCATAATCAACAACTGCTCGAGAAAAGCCGTTCCGGTAAAGTCTGGCGGGCGCGGGTAGGTAACTGTGCCAGGGTGTGCCTGCGCAAATTCAAGCAACGCCTGCGGGGATTGCGGCGGCTGGGCGGTGAGATCGCGCCGGGCAATGAAGGTTAGCTGTGCGCCGCCCCATGGCGATTCTGCCCCTTCCGTGGGGATGGCAAAGTCTTCACTGACCGGTTTCCGGGTATCAACATAGCGCCAGTTAGGTAACGCCTGCGCCCACTGGGTTTGCAGCAGACCCGCTTCTTTTAATGTGTGGAAGTTTTCACCGTTTACCCACAATAAGTCGACAGTTCCGCCGGTTGTTCGCCCGGACGCCGCCTCGGTCTGGATGCGTTTAACGGCCTCGGCGGCATCCGCCAGCCGCACAATTTTCAGGTTAATGGCATAGTGCGTTTTCATCTCACCGCTAACCCAGTCGAGATACTGGTTAATGGCGTTATCGCCACCCCAGGCATTGAACCATACCGTCTGACCGCGGGCGTCATTTTTGATTTGCTGCCAGCTGGCGTCCTGGGAAAAAGCCGCCAGCGGGCAGAGCAGCAAACTCAGGCACAATAAGCAGTAACGCATAATATCTCCATTGCTAAAAATGGCGTATGTCTCAGGTTTTTTTCCGTTGACGCTCCAGGTAAAGGCTTCTTGCTACTGAAATCACCACGCTCAGGGCAAACAGGATGAACAGGCCGGTAACAAACCAAAATGTACCGCCGGTTAACAGGCTACCGGCCCACGAATAGACAATCGTGGCGGGTAACTGACCGAAGCCGGTGGCGAGGAGAAAGTGGCGAAAACGAATCGAGGTCAGGCCCGCGGCATAGCTTACCGGGTCGAAGGGCACAAAAGGTAACAGGCGACAGATGAGAATAGTGTGCTTGCCATAACGTTCGAAAAAAGCGTCCATGTTGTTCAGCACCGTTTTCCCGGTCAGCTTTTCCACCGCACTGCGACCCAAAACGCGGGCAATAAAAAAACACAGCGCTGCGCCGACCATCGCGCTGCTCCAGGACAGTACACCGCCCCAAAACGCGCCAAACAGCGAGGCATTGGCAAACGTAATCAAAAAGGCGGGAAGCGGCGCGACGATGGCCTGTAAGATCATCAGGAAGAACGATACAACCGCCGCCTGGGTCCCATACGAACGAATGAAGTGCTCGAGCGCGTGTTGATCCAGCGTAGTAAACGCCGCCAGGCTGCCCCGGAGAAAATCACTGACGCCAGGTATCCACGCCCATGCCATCAGCGCGAGCAGCAGCACAACTATCAATCCTGCCCGGTAATAGTGGGTTAATCGCGCTTTGTTCAGCTTTGTCATTTACCTGCACACTCGTGGCTGGACGACGGATCGATATGTTTATATCTGGCCCAGGCTTTTGCCGCCTGAATAAGAATGAATAACGCCAGGCCCGCAACGCTGAGTTTGCCGATAAATGCCAGAGTCATGCCTTCGCTGGCCAGTTCGTGCGACATCAGCGTATAGATAAAGATGCCGGGCAAGGTGGTTACCGCAGATATCACCGTAAATGACCAGAACGGAATCGCCGTCAGTCCATAGGCGTAATTTTGAATATTATAGGGGAACAATGGTACGAGTCGGGTCAGGATCAGAAAGTCCAATCCGCTATGGGCAATGCCTTTCTCGATTGCCTGAAAAGTCGCCGTGTGCCCAACGTATTTCAGCAGTAGTTCCCGACCAAGCCACCGAGCCAGCAAAAACGACAGCGCCGAGGCGACGGTTGCCGCCACTAACGAGACAAGCGTCCCTGCCACAGGGCCAAACAGCACACCGCCGACGATCACCAGAATACTGCCGGGGATCAGACACAGCGCAGCGATGATAAACAGCAAGATGTAAAGCGTATAGCCGAACATACCGCTTTGGCGGATGACGTTTTGTAAATGATGGAAATTGGTTATCAGGTCGGTCAGGCCGAAATAATGGAAAACTCCCGCCAGAACGCAGAACAGGACTGTGACAATCAGCAGTCGATATTCTGCGTTATGCGAACTTCTTTTTCATGGGGGTTCTCCTGTAAAACCGAGTGTAATGCAGCGTTTTCGTCAGCGAAAAGTGCGCGCGAAGATATAATAAATTCCCGGACACAACAATGTATTACCGTCGATTTATTGATTTTACACAGAATAAACAGACTCTCCAGGCGAGGCCCGGAGAGTGACAAATCGCAGGAGGTCAGACGCGGAATTTAGCCCATACCGGCGCATGATCGGACGGTTTTTCCATGCTGCGGATCTCATAGTCGATGCCGGTTTCTTCGCAGCGCTCCGCCAGTGGGTTGCTCGCTAACAGCAGATCGATACGCAGGCCACGGTTATCATCAAAGCCTTTGGAGCGGTAATCAAACCACGAGAACTGGTCATTTTTTTCAGGATAAGCATGACGATAGGTATCCACCAGGCCCCAGCCCAGCAGGCGCTCCATCCACTCACGCTCTTCCGGCAGGAAGGAACATTTACCGGTACGCAGCCAGCGTTTACGGTTTTCCTCGCCAATGCCGATATCGAGATCGGTTGGGCTGATGTTCATATCGCCCATGATCAAGACCGGATTGTCGCGTTTCAGTTCAGTCTCCAGATAGTTTTGTAGATTCTGGTAAAACGCGGCCTTGGCCGGAAATTTGGTTTCGTGGTCACGGCTTTCGCCCTGCGGGAAATAGCCGTTGATCACGGTAATGCTGCCCAGAGGGGATGGGATTTCCGCCATGATGATACGACGCTGCGCTTCTTCGCCATCGTCCGGGAAGCCACGACGCACTGCGATTGGCGTTTCTTTCGTTAGCAGCGCCACGCCGTAATGACCTTTCTGACCATGATAAAAGACGTTGTAACCCAGCTTTGCTACCTCTTCGAGAGGGAACATGTCGTCGTGGACTTTTGTCTCCTGTAAGCCAATCACATCCGGTTGGTGTTTTTCGACAATGGCTGCCAGTTGATGAGGACGGGCACGCAGGCCGTTGATATTAAAAGAGACAAATTTCATAGTCGCTGCCGTTTTGCAAGATGAATAGTGCAAGGATGGTAGCAGAATTTCCGCTGGCTGACTGCTTCTTGTCACCTGATTCCAACAATGATTGCCAATGGTGTTAACGATGGAGCAAAAACTGCACCGTTTTGGCGCGAAGCGCGTCAGAACAGAGCAATAATTTCCGATAAATTTCGTATACGATCACAATTCCAGAATTATATTTGGCAACTGAATAAAACTGCGGTTTTTCCTCTATTTAGTCGCCTGGTGCGCAAACATATTCACTTTATATGCACATTAAGTGAATATCGCCACGTTGTAACCTGTTGATATTCCGTCACCGACCTTTGTTTATGCACTTTTTTTGCTGGCTGGCACGAACCCTGCAATCTACATTTACACCGCAAATACTATATTTATTAACATATAAATAACCTTTTATTTACCGTTGAGGTCGCTATGTCTCTGTCAATTACGCGTGAAGATTTTGATGAATGGATGATGCCCGTATATGCCCCGGCTCCTTTTATTCCGGTGCGTGGTGAAGGTTCACGTCTGTGGGATCAGCAGGGTAAAGAGTATATCGATTTCGCGGGAGGCATTGCGGTTAACGCGCTGGGGCACGCCCATCCGGCATTGCGCGAGGCATTAAACGACCAGGCGAGCAAATTCTGGCACACGGGAAATGGCTACACCAACGAGCCGGTGCTGCGTCTGGCGAAAAAGCTGATTGATGCCACCTTCGCCGAGCGTGTTTTCTTCTGTAACTCCGGCGCGGAGGCTAACGAAGCGGCATTAAAGCTGGCGCGTAAATATGCTCACGATCGTTTTGGCAGCCAGAAGAGCGGCATCGTGGCGTTTAAAAATGCTTTCCATGGCCGCACGCTGTTCACCGTCAGCGCCGGAGGGCAGCCCGCTTATTCACAAGATTTCGCGCCGCTGCCGCCGGATATCCGCCATGCCGTCTATAACGATCTCGACTCCGCCCGCCAACTGATTGATGACACCACCTGTGCGGTCATCGTTGAACCGGTGCAGGGGGAAGGCGGCGTCGTACCGGCAACAAATGATTTCTTACAGGGGCTGCGTGAATTATGCGATCGCCACAATGCGCTGCTGATTTTTGACGAAGTCCAGACCGGTGTGGGTCGTACCGGCGAACTGTATGCCTATATGCACTATGGCGTTACGCCAGACCTGCTGACGACAGCCAAAGCGTTGGGCGGCGGTTTCCCCATCGGCGCGTTATTGGCGACAGCAGACTGTGCCAGCGTGATGACGGTTGGTACGCACGGTACAACATACGGCGGAAACCCGCTGGCCACGGCGGTGGCGGGCAAACTGCTGGAGATTGTTAACACCCCGGATATGCTCAACGGTGTTAAGCAGCGTCACGACTGGTTTGTGGAGCGTATTGACGCTATTAACGAACGTTTTGGACTGTTTAGTGAAATTCGTGGGCTCGGCCTGCTGATCGGCTGCGTACTGAACGCGGAATTTGCCGGGAAAGCGAAACTCATCTCGCAAGAGGCGGCCAATGCCGGAGTGATGGTGCTGATCGCTGGCGCTAACGTGGTGCGCTTTGCGCCAGCGTTAAACGTCAGCGAAGAAGAGGTTGCTAGCGGACTGGATCGCTTTGCGCTGGCCTGCGAACGCATTAAAGCAGGAGGTTCATCATGATGGTGATTCGTCCTATTGAACGCGCTGATATCACCGCGCTGATGCAACTGGCCGGTAAGACCGGCGGTGGGTTGACTTCGCTACCGGCTAATGAAGCCACGCTGATGGCGCGTATCGAACGCTCGCTACAAACCTGGCGCGGTGAGTTGCCGAAAAGTGAGCAAGGCTATGTTTTTGTACTGGAAGACAGCGCCAGCGGAACCGTGGCAGGGATTTGCGCCATCGAGGTGGCGGTAGGGCTTAACGATCCCTGGTACAACTATCGGGTTGGCACGCTGGTGCACGCCTCGAAAGAGCTGAACGTATATAACGCGCTGCCGACGCTGTTTCTGAGTAACGATCACACGGGCAGCAGCGAGCTTTGCTCTCTGTTTCTCGATCCCGACTGGCGTAAAGAGGGCAACGGCTATTTGTTGTCTAAATCACGCTTTATGTTTATGGCGGCATTTCGTGACCGGTTTAATGAAAAGGTCGTGGCCGAGATGCGCGGCGTAATCGATGAGCACGGTTACTCTCCCTTCTGGGAAAGCCTCGGCAAACGCTTTTTCTCCATGGAATTCAGCCGGGCGGATTTTCTCTGCGGCACCGGACAAAAAGCCTTTATTGCTGAACTGATGCCCAAGCATCCTATTTATACCCATTTCCTGTCTGAGGAAGCGCAAAGCGTAATTGGTCAGGTACATCCGCAAACCGCTCCGGCGCGGGCGGTGCTGGAGAAAGAAGGATTTCGCTACCGTAACTATGTCGACATTTTCGATGGCGGGCCGACGCTGGAATGCGATATCGACCGCGTTCGCGCTATCCGTAAAAGCAGGCTGGTGGAAGTGGCGGAAGGTCAGCCAGCGATCGGCGATTACCCGGCCTGTCTGGTCGCTAATGAAAACTATCAAAACTTCCGCGTCATGTTGGTTCGCGCTGACCCGGATACCCAACGTCTGGTACTGACGGCGGCGCAACTGGACGCCCTGAAATGCCACCCGGGCGACCATGTACGTTTTGTGCGTCTTTGTGCAGAGGAGAAAACAGCATGACATTATGGATAAACGGCGACTGGGTGACGGGGCTTGGCGAGCGTCGGGTGAAAACGAATCCGGTAAGCGGTGATGTGCTGTGGCAAGGTAATGATGCCGACGCGACTCAGGTGATGCAGGCTTGCCGTGCTGCGCGCACCGCCTTTGCCGGTTGGGCTAAACACCCCTTTAGCGCGCGTCAGGCTATTGTCGAAAAATTTGCTTCATTGCTGGAAAGCAATAAAGCCGAGCTAACCCAGATTATCGCCCGGGAAACCGGCAAGCCGCGCTGGGAAGCCGCCACTGAACTGACGGCGATGATCAATAAAATTGCTATTTCCGTGAAAGCTTACCATGCCCGTACCGGAGAGCAGCACAGCGAACTACCGGATGGCGCGGCGACGTTGCGCCATCGGCCGCACGGCGTGCTGGCGGTATTTGGCCCGTATAACTTCCCTGGCCATTTGCCCAATGGCCATATTGTTCCGGCTCTGCTGGCGGGCAACACGTTGATTTTCAAGCCCAGCGAGCTGACGCCGTGGACCGGTGAAGCCGTGACAAAGCTGTGGGAACAGGCGGGATTGCCGCCGGGCGTGCTAAATCTGGTGCAGGGCGGACGCGAAACGGGGCAGGCGCTGAGCGCGTTGGATGATCTGGATGGTCTGCTGTTTACCGGCAGTGCCAATACCGGTTATCAGCTGCATCGACAGTTATCCGGCCAGCCGGAAAAAATCCTTGCGCTGGAGATGGGCGGCAACAACCCGCTGATCATTGAGAACCCGGAAGATATTGATGCGGCAGTACATCTGACCATTCAATCCGCATTTGTTACCGCCGGGCAGCGTTGTACCTGCGCCCGTCGCCTGTTGGTTAAAAACGGCGCGCAGGGGGACGCGTTCCTCGTGCGTCTGGTGGAAGTCAGCCAACGACTAATGCCGGGTCACTGGGATGCGGAACCGCAGCCGTTTTTAGGCGGGCTGATTTCTGAACAGGCCGCACAGCACGTTTGTGATGCCTGGCAACGTCTGGCGTCGTTGGGGGGGCGCACGCTGCTGGCGCCACGCATGGTGAAAGCCGGAACGTCGCTGCTGACCCCCGGTATTATTGAACTGACCGACGTGGCAAACGTACCCGATGAAGAGGTTTTTGGTCCACTGCTCGGCGTCTGGCGCTATGACAGCTTTGATGACGCGATTCGTATGGCGAACAACACCCGCTTTGGGTTGTCATGCGGGCTGGTTTCACCCGATCGCAGCCAGTTTGATCAGCTCCTGCTGGAGGCGCGGGCCGGGATTGTTAACTGGAATAAACCGTTAACCGGCGCGGCAAGCACCGCACCGTTTGGTGGTGTGGGCGCGTCCGGTAACCATCGCGCCAGCGCGTGGTATGCCGCGGATTATTGCGCCTGGCCGATGGCGAGCCTGGAATCTCCGGCCTTAACCCTGCCGTCGGCGCTCAGCCCCGGTCTGGATTTCTCTTGCGGGGATAAACGATGAAAGCGCGTGAGGTCAATTTCGATGGTCTGGTGGGACTCACCCACCACTATGCGGGACTGTCATTTGGTAATGAGGCTTCGACCAGTCACCGTTTTCAGGTGTCGAACCCTCGTCTGGCGGCAAAGCAGGGTTTGTTAAAAATGAAAGCGCTGGCGGATGCGGGATTCCTTCAGGCGGTGATCCCGCCTCATGAACGTCCCTATATCCCGGCGCTGCGTCAGTTGGGCTTTTGCGGCAGTGATGAGCAGATTCTGGACAAGGTGGCGCGTCAGGCGCCGCACTGGCTCTCCAGCGCCAGCTCCGCATCACCTATGTGGGTGGCGAATGCGGCAACGGTCTGTCCTTCGGCAGATTCACTGGACGGGAAAGTGCATTTAACGGTGGCGAATCTGAATAATAAGTTCCACCGTTCGCTGGAAGCGCCGACGACCGAAGCGTTGTTACGCTCGATTTTTCGTGATGAAAATACCTTTGCGATTCACGGCGCATTGCCTCAGGTTGCGTTGTTCGGTGATGAAGGGGCGGCAAACCATAACCGCCTTGGTGGGGATTATGGCGATCCCGGCGTACAACTGTTTATTTACGGTCGTGAAGAGGGGAATGCGTCACAGCCGAGGCGCTATCCGGCGAGACAATCTCGTGAAGCCAGCGAGGCCGTAGCCCGGCTGAATCAGGTCAATCCACATCAGCTTGTTTTTGCTCAGCAAAACCCGGATGTCATCGATCTTGGCGTGTTTCATAACGATGTGATTGCGGTGTCGAATCGTCAGGTGCTGTTTTGTCATCAGCAGGCGTTTGTCAGACAGCAAACGTTGTTAGAGCAACTACGCCGTCAGGTGGACGGTTTTACCGCGCTGGAAGTCCCGGCCGCGGAGGTGTCGGTGCAGGATGCGGTAACAACCTATTTGTTTAACAGCCAATTACTGAGTCGTGACGACGGTTCGATGATGCTGGTTTTACCGCAGGAGTGTCGGGAGCATGCTGGCGTGTGGCGATATCTGAGCCGTTTGCTCGCAGATGACAATCCGATCGATGACCTGCGGGTCTTTGATTTGCGTGAAAGCATGTCCAACGGCGGCGGTCCGGCCTGTTTACGCCTGCGAGTGGTACTTACCCCACAGGAGCTGCAGGCCGTGAATCCGGCGGTTATCATGAACGACACGCTGTTCAATACGATGAATAACTGGGTTGACCGCTACTATCGCGATCGCCTTGTCGCAACGGACCTCGTGGATCCACAGCTGTTGCGCGAAGGGCGTGAAGCGTTGGATACGCTGACGCAATTGCTCAATCTCGGCTCTGTTTATCCCTTCCAGCAGGAGAGAACGAGCCATGGATAATTTTCTGGCCCTGACGCTCGCAGGTAGCGCACCTGAGAAAACGCAGGGCACAATTCACGGTTTTGTCTGGCAATGGCTTGGTCACGGGGTACTGGAACTGACACCAACTGCGCCGGTTGAACAGTCGCTGGTGCTTTCTGCGGGAATTCATGGCAATGAAACCGCGCCGGTAGAAATACTTGATTCATTGCTGACCAGGCTGTTTAACGGTGAGCTGGCGCTAACATGGCGGCTGCTGGTCATTCTCGGTAACCCGCAGGCGCTGGCCGCGGGAAAACGTTATTGTCATAGCGATCTGAACCGGATGTTTGGTGGCCGGTGGCAGAGTTTTGCCGAGAGTGAAGAAACGCACAGAGCCCATGAGCTTGAACTGTGTCTGGCAGATTTTTACTTGCGCGCGAAAGAGCCTGTGCGCTGGCATCTGGATCTTCACACCGCCATTCGCGGCTCACAGCATTTGCGCTTTGGCGTGTTGCCACAACGCAATGTTGCCTGGGACGAAAATTTTCTGGGTTGGCTGGGGGATGCGGGGCTGGAGGCATTGGTTTTCCATCAGACCCCAGGCGGTACGTTCACCCATTTTAGCGCTGAACATTTTGGCGCGCTGGCCTGTACGCTGGAGCTGGGTAAAGCGCTGCCGTTCGGGCAAAACGATCTGACCCAGTTTGCACGCACCGCAGATGCGATGGCGCAGCTGCTGCGGGGCGAGCGAGTGTCTACGGCAGAAACATCTCCGTTGCGCTACCGCGTGGTCTCGCAAATTACGCGGCGTAGCGACGATTTTATTCTCCACATGGATAACCAGACGCTCAATTTTACCCCCTTTACCGAGGGCACTTTGCTGGCGCAGGACGGAAATGAACGTTTTATCGTCACCCATGACGTTGAATACGTTCTTTTTCCGAACCCAAATGTGGCCTGTGGTTTACGTGCCGGATTGATGCTCGAAAGATTTTGATAAATATAACCGCCCTCAGATTTATTTCTGAGGGCTTATTTTTACGTGCGCTTTATATTGATTACAGATTATTCCTGGGAAGTTGCTTTCTTAATAATCACAGTTCAGGTATAGTTCTTCATAATCCTTTCAAAATCATATGGTTGTAATTTTTCCTTTCAACTCTGCGCAATTTATTCTTTTTTTCTCCATAATTGATGAAAGTTTGTTTTTTACACTTTCATTGTTTTACCGTTGCTCTGATTAATTGACGCTTAAGCCGGTAAAGTTAATCTCGTCAACACGACATCACATTGCATAAGAATCGCATGAATGTCGAAAAAAAACTGAAAGAAAGGATAGAAATTATGCGTAAACTGACTGCTCTGTTTGTTGCCTCTACCCTGGCGCTGGGTGCTGCAAACCTGGCCCATGCTGCTGACACCACAACAGCTGCGCCAGCGGATGCCAAACCAATGATGCATCACAACGGGAAGTTCGCCCCGCATCACGACATGATGTTCAAAGACCTGAACCTGACCGACGCGCAGAAACAGCAGATTCGCGAAATTATGAAAGGCCAGCGCGATCAGATGAAACGTCCGCCGCTGGAAGAACGCCGCGCCATGCACGATATCATCGCCAGCGATAGCTTCGATAAAGCGAAAGCCGAAGCGCAAATTGCGAAGATGGAAGAACAGCGTAAAGCCAACATGCTGGCGCACATGGAAACGCAGAACAAGATTTACAACATTCTGACGCCTGAACAGAAAAAGCAGTTTAATGCCAATTTTGAGAAGCGTCTGACAGAACGTCCGGCGCAGAAAGGTAAAATGCCAGAAGCTGCCGAGTAATCGCCAGTCGTCTACACTAAATCAGTCATGCTGTGTCGGCGTTCAGCGCCGCACAGTGTGCAACAAACTCAAGACCGCCGCTCTTGTCCACAACACGTTTAACGATGTGGGCAGGATCGGCGGTTTTTTCTTTCCCGCCAGGAGAAGCGTTAATTTTTTTGCAAAATACCCTATTCAGCACTAAGGCAAATCAACCCTGTTGCCGATAACGATACTCTGCAGGGTAAATATCACAATGATGATTTATGGCTGGCTGTTCACGGCAGGTTGCCGTGCTACGCCTTTCTGGAGGGGTGATGGAATATTTCGATATCCGCAAAATGCCGGTCAGTCTGTGGCGCAATGGGGCGGGAGAAACGCGAGAGATTTGCTGTTTTCCGCCAGCAACACGCGATTTTCACTGGCGGGCGAGTATCGCCTCCCTTGCAGCAAACGGAGAGTTTTCTCTTTTTCCGGGCGTAGAACGCGTGATTACCTTGCTGGAAGGAGGTGAAGTGACCCTGGAAGAGGCGAACATCTTCACTCACACCCTGAAGCAGCATCAACCTTTTACTTTTGCTGGTGACAAGGTAGTAAAAGCAAAGCTGACGGAAGGACGGATGTCGATGGATTTTAATATCATGACCCGACGAGATGTTTGCCAGGCGAAAGTCAGAGTTGCCGATCGCACTTTTACGACCTTTGGTTCTCGTGGCGGCGTCGTGTTTGTTATCAGTGGCGCCTGGCAATTGGGTGAGAAGCTGCTGACGGCCGATCAGGGCGCGAGCTGGCACGACGGTAAACACACCCTGCGCCTGTTGGAGCGCGAGGGAAAACTGCTGTTCAGCGAGATTAACTGGATGCCGGGATACTCTCCGGATTCAGTTCAATAATGTCATATTTGCCAGACAGAACAGGCCTACAGAGAATTTTGTAGCCATCATGGTCAAAGCCAGCCGGCATTCTCGCCAGGGTTGTCGCCTCATCCAGCGTTGCAACGGCGCCCAGCCAAAACCAGTTATTGATGATATGGTACTGAGTCATTTCAGCGCGGGTTTCTTGCAGCGCAATGGCATTGTTCCACGGCCAGCAGATGACGCGCACTCTTTCCAGCGCTTCCAGCAGGCGCGAATGATGCGCCTGCGGGCTCTCTTTCCCACAGCACGCTCCGGCGCAGCGCTTTAGCGCTGAGCGAAAGCAGGCGCGCCCGCGACTCAGGGGTTCCAGCCCCAACAGGCCGTAGCACAGTTGCTGTTCATCGGCGATGCTTTGCAATGTTTGTAGCGCGGCACGGCGATTGGCAAACAAACCAAACAGATTGGGGGCATGGGAGAAATCAATATCTCGTGCGTAAACAACCTGAACAGTCTGGTCGGTAAGCTGCAGGGCGCAAAGCTGACGATTGCGTCGCAACCGTTTATTAAACAGAGGCTGCTGCTCTTTGATAAGCCGCGCTTCTAACAGTAAGGCGCCAATTTCTCCAGCCGTACAAATCCAGCTAATGCGTTTGGACTGGCGCAGCATTGCCGCTTCGTCCGTGGTACGCAGGTGTGACAACACGCGGCTGCGAATATTGACGCTTTTGCCTATATAAAGCGGCAGGGTGTCGCTTTCGCTATGAAACAGATAGACGCCGGGCACCGCGGGAAGCGCACTCAAAAATGGGCGCAGATGCTCGGGGTATTCATAAATTGCTGCTGCCTCTAATGTCAGGCGAGGGGCTGATTGACGCCGTACCACTTTTCACTCCGCTGCTGGTTATCTATCCAGTATAACAGCTGAGGAGCGATTAAAAAAGCGGCATGACCAGGCAGCTAAGGCCGGAGAGCGGCAATAGGGGCGCTACCCGGCATTAGGCAGAAAAAATTATGCTTTTTTCCAGAAATCATCAAACACGGTGATGGGTGGGCGACGTTTGTGCTCAGTCTTCAGATACCAACCTTCGATTTTTTTAGCTATTTCAGCATCCAGCGTTTTTCCTTCCAGATAATCGTCGATGTTGTCATAGCTCACGCCCAATGCGGCTTCATCCGGCAGAGAGGGGCGATCGTCTTCAAGGTCTGCGGTGGGAGCTTTCTTATATAAATGCTCCGGGCAACCCAGCGCGGCAAGCAGCTGTTTACCCTGGCGCTTGTTCAGACGGAATATTGGGTTGATGTCAGTACCGCCATCGCCATATTTAGTGAAGAAACCGGTGATCGCTTCTGCTGCATGATCGGTACCCACGACAACGCCGCTGGTCATGCCCGCGATACTGTATTGCGCCTTCATACGTTCACGGGCTTTTTCGTTGCCGCGCACAAAATCACTCAGCTCAATTCCCGCCTCACGCAAAGCCTGCTCGCTGGCCAGCACTGCGCCTTTAATATTGACGGTGAGTACGCGGTCCGGTTGTATAAAGGCAATGGCATCCTGGCAGTCCTGCTCGTCAGCCTGAACGCCATACGGTAAACGCACCGCAATAAATTGTAGCGCGTCATTCCCCGTTTCCTGGCGGAGCTCGGAAACGGCCATTTGGCAGAGTTTTCCGGCGAGGGTGGAGTCTTGTCCGCCGCTAATGCCCAACACCAGTGATTTCAGAAAGGGGTAGGTTTGCAGGTATGATTTCAGGAAATCTACGCTGCGACGAATTTCCTCTTCTGCATTAATGTGCGGTTTTGCGCCAAGCGCTTTGATTATCTCTTGCTGCAGAGTCATGCAACCCCCTGTGAAAAATAAAATGATATGTTAAAGCTAACGCGTTGAGGCCCAAACGACAAGGGATGCAGGCCTGATATAACATCATTTTGTTTTAATAGAATTTTCCGAAACGGCCTAAGTATCATCTGATTGCTTGAAAAATGCGTTGTTGTGCTCCAGGCTTACATAACACGCTGAAAAACAAGAGGACGAAAAAATGAACAAGAATCTAACAGGAATTCTGGGTGCAGCGGCTGTTTTGACTATGCTGGCGGGGTGTACGGCCTATGATCGTACCAAAGACCAATTTGTTCAGCCCGTAGTGAAAGATGTGAAGAAAGGGATGAGCAGGGCGCAGGTCGCGCAGATTGCCGGTAAGCCTTCTTCAGAAGTGAGCATGATCCATGCGCGCGGGACCTGTCAGACCTACATCCTGGGTCAACGAGATGGTAAAGCTGAAACCTATTTCGTTGCTTTAGACGATACCGGTCATGTGATTAACTCTGGCTACCAGACCTGCTCAGAGTATGACACCGACCCGCAGGCAGCGAAGTAGTAACAACTGTTTATTGCCTGAGCACTCTGAACAACCGGCCATCGCGCCGGTTTTTTTGTGCCGCACGATCTTATTTATTGCCGCGAATTATTTGCATAAAATGTGAGGGGGGTCATAACGACAGGTCAAGGAGAGACAATTTAGTTGGTCAAGGAAATACCATCAACCGGTACAATCCCGTATACTCGTTTCAGCCACCTAAAAAAGTAATTTAGCTGACGCAGGTTACCCAGAGCATGGATGCAGGTTATGGCTTGCGGAGTGTCTGGTTGACAGATAATCGCACATGAGGATCGTTTTAATGGAAAAGAAACACATTTATCTGTTTTGTTCTGCGGGCATGTCGACTTCATTGTTGGTATCGAAGATGCGTGCTCAGGCCGAAAAATACGAAGTGCCGGTTATTATTGAAGCGTTTCCTGAAACGCTGGCCGGAGAAAAAGGCCCGGCGGCCGATGTTGTGTTATTAGGTCCGCAAATTGCTTATATGTTGCCCGAAATTCAGCGTTTGTTACCCAACAAGCCTGTGGAAGTGATTGACTCGCTGCTGTATGGCAAAGTCGATGGTTTAGGCGTGCTTAAGGCTGCTGTTGCAGCAATTAAAAAAGCCGCAGCAAATTAATTATTTTATTTTAATTTTTCCCGTCAAAGAGTTATTTCATTAACATTCACCGCAATTATTAATTGCGGTATTTAAGGGTATTTTTCTATGAGTAACGCTATTGCTTCACTTGAAAAGGTACTCCTTCCTTTTGCTGTAAAAATTGGAAAGCAGCCGCACGTTAATGCAATCAAAAACGGTTTTATTCGTTTAATGCCGTTAACCCTCGCAGGGGCAATGTTTGTATTAATTAATAACGTTTTCCTGAGCTTTGGGGAGGGGTCGTTTTTTTATTCGATGGGCATTCGACTTGATGCTTCAACTATTGAAACGCTGAATAGTTTGAAGGGCATTGGTGGAAACGTCTATAACGGTACGCTGGGTATCATGTCATTGATGGCGCCGTTCTTTATCGGCATGGCGCTGGCAGAAGAACGCAAGGTCGACTCACTGGCTGCCGGGTTGTTATCTGTCGCCGCATTTATGACCGTCACGCCGTACAGCGTGGGTGAAGCCTATGCGGTTGGCGCCAACTGGCTGGGCGGCGCGAATATTATTTCCGGTATTATTATCGGCCTGGTGGTCGCGGAAATGTTCACTTTTGTGGTCCATCGTAATTGGGTGATCAAATTACCTGATAGCGTACCGACATCCGTATCGCGTTCCTTCTCTGCGCTGATTCCTGGCTTTCTTATTCTCTCCATTATGGGGATCATCGCCTGGGCGCTGAACACCTGGGGTACCAACTTCCATCAGATCATTATGGATTCCATTTCAACGCCGCTGGCATCGCTGGGTAGCGTAGTGGGTTGGGCCTATGTGATTTTTGTTCCGCTGCTGTGGTTCTTTGGTATTCACGGTTCTTTGGCGCTGACCGCGCTGGACAGCGGAATCATGACGCCATGGGCGCTGGAAAACATCTCTATCTACCAACAGTTTGGTTCCGTAGACGCTGCGCTGGAAGCCGGTAAGACGTTCCACGTCTGGGCGAAACCGATGCTCGACTCCTATATTTTCCTTGGGGGTAGCGGGGCAACGTTGGGTCTGATTATCGCTATCTTCCTGGCATCACGTCGTCCTGACTATCGTCAGGTTGCTAAGCTGGCACTGCCGTCAGGTCTCTTCCAGATTAACGAACCTATCCTGTTCGGTCTGCCGATCATCATGAACCCGGTTATGTTTATTCCGTTCATTCTGGTTCAGCCGATTCTGGCGGCGATTACGCTGGCAGCTTACTACTCAGGCATTATTCCACCGATTACCAACATCGCACCGTGGACTATGCCAACCGGTTTGGGCGCGTTCTTTAACACCAACGGTAGCGTCGCCGCTCTGCTGGTCGCGCTGTTCAACCTCGGTATTGCAACGCTGGTTTACCTGCCGTTCGTGGTAGTAGCCAACAAAGCTCAGAACGTTATTGATCAAGAAGAAAGCGAAGAAGATATCGCTAACGCATTGAAATTCTAAATTTAATCCGGCGTGGCTTTGCGGTCATGCCGGACTTAACCAGAGGAAAAAAGTATGTTGGATATCGAGAATATCGTCGACACGCAGTCAGAAGCAGAAGAACTTGAAGAAGTGGTGATGGGGCTCATCATTAATTCTGGTCAGGCGCGTAGCCTGGCATACGGCGCACTCAAAATGGCCAAGCAGGGGGATTTTGAAGCAGCGAAGACCATGATGGACCAGTCTCGCCTGGCGCTGAACGAAGCGCACCTCGTGCAAACAAAACTGATTGAAGGCGATCAGGGCGAAGGTAAAATGAAAGTCAGCCTGGTGCTGGTCCACGCACAGGATCATCTGATGACCTCGATGCTGGCGCGCGAGCTGGTCACTGAACTGATTGAACTTCACGAGAAGCTGAAATAGCGAGGAGTGCAAAATGCAGCTACAGATTAACGCACCGGAAATCAAAACTGTCTATGAACAGCAGCTGTTTAATGGCAAAAATTTCCATGTGTTCATCTATAACAAAACTGAGAGCATCAGTGGGCTGCATCAACATGACTACTATGAATTTACGCTGGTTTTAACCGGACGCTATTATCAGGAAATCAACGGTAAACGCGTATTGCTTGAGCGTGGGGACTTTGTTTTTATCCCGTTGGGATCGCATCACCAGAGTTTTTATGATTTCGGTGCGACAAGGATCCTTAACGTCGGTATCAGTAAACGTTTTTTTGAACAGCACTACCACCCGCTGCTGCCGTTTTGTTTCGTTGCATCGCAGGTCTATCGGGCGAATAACTCGTTTCTTACCTACATTGAAACGGTTATTGCATCACTGAACTTTCGTGAGAGCGGACTCGATGAATTTGTAGAAGTGGTCACCTTCTATATTATTAATCGGCTGCGCCATCATCGCGAAGAGCAGGTGCTGGATGATATTCCTCAGTGGCTCAAAACCACCGTCGAGACCATGCATGATAAACGGCAGTTTAGCGAGAATGCGCTGGAAAATATGGTACACCTGTCCGCGAAATCCCAGGAGTATTTGACCCGCGCAACCCAGCGTTATTACAGCAAAACGCCGATGCAGATCATTAATGAAATTCGCATTAACTTTGCTAAAAAACAGCTGGAAATGACTAACTATTCTGTAACGGATATTGCTTATGAGTCTGGTTACAGTAGTCCAAGTTTGTTTATTAAAACGTTTAAAAAGCTGACGTCGTTTACGCCAAATAGCTATCGTAAGAAATTAACTGAATTTAATCAGTAGATATTATTTTCCAATAACTCATTTTTATAGCTTGCCCTAAATAGCGTCGGGACAGCCACGCTATACCTGACAAACGGGTTGAGCATAATACATGTCAGTGTTTTGACACTGAAGGGAGAACGTATGAGCCAGAAATTAAAAGTCGTCACTATCGGTGGCGGGAGCAGCTACACCCCTGAGTTACTTGAAGGCTTTATTAAGCGCTATCATGAATTACCGGTTTCTGAATTGTGGCTGGTTGATGTAGAGGGTGGTAAAGAGAAGCTGGACATTATTTTTGACCTTTGCCAGCGGATGATCGACAAAGCTGGC
Source organism: Citrobacter sp. Cc139 (assembly GCF_030334645.1). Lineage (NCBI taxonomy): Bacteria > Pseudomonadati > Pseudomonadota > Gammaproteobacteria > Enterobacterales > Enterobacteriaceae > Citrobacter > Citrobacter sp. Cc139. The sequence goes on along the minus strand of NZ_JAOWDM010000073.1, from coordinate 17,578 downwards.
GTTCCGATGAAGTTGTATAAAACGCTGGATCGCCGCGAAGCGTTGAAAGATGCTGATTTCGTTACCACCCAACTGCGTGTAGGACAACTTAAAGCCCGTGAGAAGGATGAGCGTATCCCGCTGAGCCACGGTTATCTGGGACAGGAAACGAACGGTGCGGGCGGTCTGTTCAAAGGTTTGCGTACCATTCCGGTTATTTTTGACATTGTAAAAGATGTGGAAGAACTGTGCCCGAATGCGTGGGTGATTAACTTTACTAACCCGGCCGGGATGGTGACTGAAGCGGTCTATCGCCATACGAATTTTAAGAAATTCATCGGCGTGTGTAATATTCCCGTCGGCATGAAAATGTTCATTAGCGATGTGCTGGCGCTGAAAGAGAGCGATGATTTATCTATCGATCTGTTCGGTCTGAACCATATGGTCTTTATCAAAGATGTGCTGGTGAACGGCGTGTCACGTTTTGATGAACTGCTGGACGGCGTCGCATCGGGCGAGTTGAAAGCATCTACCGTGAAGAACATCTTTGACCTGCCGTTTAGTGAAGGACTGATTCGTTCGCTGAAACTACTGCCGTGCTCTTACTTGCTCTACTACTTCAAGCCAAAAGAGATGCTGGCGATTGAGATGGGCGAATACTATAAGGGCGGGGCACGCGCTCAGGTGGTACAGAAAGTTGAGAAACAACTTTTTGATCTCTATAAAAATCCTGAGCTGAACGTTAAGCCGAAGGAGCTGGAACAGCGCGGTGGCGCTTATTACTCCGACGCGGCCTGTGAAGTGATCAACGCTATCTACAACGATAAGCAGACCGAACATTATGTCAACATTCCGCACCATGGGCATGTCGATAACATTCCTGCGGACTGGGCGGTAGAAATGACCTGCACGTTGGGACGCAACGGCGCCACGCCACATCCACGTATTACTCATTTTGATGAGAAAGTCCTTGGTCTTATCTATACCATTAAAGGCTTTGAAGTGGCGGCGAGTAATGCGGCATTGAGCGGAGAGCTAAATGATGTGCTGCTGGCGCTGAACCTGAGCCCGCTGGTGCATTCTGACCGCGACGCTGAAGTCCTGGCGCGTGAATTGATTCTGGCGCATGAACAATGGCTGCCAAATTTCGCCGGGTGCATCGAGAAACTGAAAAGCGAACAACACTAACTGAGGTCGGCTATGGAACGCGTACTGATTGTGAATGCGGATGATTTTGGCCTGAGCAAAGGCCAAAACTACGGCATTGTTGAAGCCTGCCGCAATGGCGTGGTCACCTCGACGACGGCGTTGGTAAATGGCGCGGCGATTGACCATGCGGTACAACTGAGTCGTGACATACCTGCACTTGCCGTCGGGATGCACTTTGTTCTGACGCTGGGCAGACCGTTGACGCCAATGCCAGGCCTTACGCGTGACGGATTGCTGGGGAAATGGATCTGGCAAATGGCAGAAGAAGATGCTTTGCCGCTGGATGAAATTTCGCAAGAGCTGGCCGCGCAGTATCAGCGTTTTATAGACCTGTTTGGGCGGGAACCGACGCATCTGGATAGCCATCACCATGTGCATATGTTCCCGCAGATTTTCCCCATTGTCGCGAGCTTTGCAGCCGAACGAGGGATTGCGTTGCGTATCGATCGTCAGGCGGTGTGCCAGTCGTCTGATTTACCCGACACGTTGCGTTCTTCCCAGGGATTCAGCAGCGAGTTTTATGGCGAAGCGATTTCTGAGGCGCTGTTTTTACAAACGCTGGATGCCTCAGCAGACCGGGGAGAGTCCTCACTGGAAGTCATGTGCCATCCAGCCTTTATCGATGACACTATTCGTCAAAGTGCCTACTGTTACCCCCGCTTAACTGAGCTTGACGTACTGACGTCTTCGTCACTGAAATATGCTATTGCGGAGCGCGGTTATCGTCTTGGCAGTTTTCTGAACGTGTAATTCCTGAGTTTGCGGCGCAATTATGCGCCGCATTTTTTTAGGCAGGGATCGCGTCGATTTTTCCGGCTCGCGACCAGACACGATGCGCAGTCATCAGTGTCAGTAAGGTATCCATAAACTGTGCGTCTGCACTGTCCGCTTCTACCACGCCTTCCTCACTCTGATTTGTGATATTCAATGCAGCTTTAAGCTGGCGAGCATCTCCAGCCAGGGCGATAGGTTTCAGGTGCTTATACGCTTCCAGTAAGTAATATTTCGCATCGCCATTCATGGCGATATCCGCGATATTCCCACCCGGAACGATAACCGCATCGACCGTCAGCGACGGCGAGCCGGCAAAGGTACCCGCGATCGTCAGGACGGAGCCATCGTCGGCAACCACATTACCCATTCTGGAATAGAGCAACCTGGCATGAACGCCTTTCGCCTGCAGGGCCTGCATAATGGTGAGCAGATCGTCTGCCTTTACCTGATCATTGAGCAGAATGGCGACCACGCGGCCTTTGATATCACCTTTTGATCCCGCATATAAACTAAGCGAAGGCGCATTGGTTAACCCGTTGACGTCCGGTGGAGGGGAGATCTGGGTTTGCTCTTCGGTCAGTTCAAAACCGAGGTTGCTGGCCACGGACTGCGCCAGAGTGGTATCAATATGCGCCAGATGATCGACCACTCTTTCGCGAATATAAGGCCGGGTCACTTTGCTGAGTTCGAAACTGAATCCGCCAATAATATGCTGTTGCTCTATTGGCGTCTGGCTTAGCCAGAACAGGCGAGGGTGGGCATAGTATTCGCCGAAAGAGGGGCTACGCTCACGAATTTTATTCCCGTCAATGCGCTCCTGATACGACTCAAATCCACCACGTTTTGGCCCGGGCGGCGTTTCTCGTGGCCAGTTGTCATTGATGGAGTTAGGTTCATAGTTGGCGGGATTGGTATCAATATCCATGCGATGCATGCCGTCGCGCTGGAAGTTATGATACGGGCAGGTAGGGCGATTGATCGGGATTTCATGGAAGTTGGGTCCCCCCAGACGGCTGATCTGTGTGTCCGTATAGGAGAACAGTCTGCCCTGTAACAGAGGGTCATTGGTAAAATCGATGCCCGGAACGATGTGACCGGGATGAAATGCCGCCTGTTCGTTTTCCGCGAAGAAATTGTCCGGGTTGCGGTTTAGTACCATTTTACCGACGCGCTGAACCGGAACCAGCTCTTCCGGGATGAGTTTTGTCGGGTCGAGCAGGTCAAAATCGAATTTAAACTCATCTTCCTCCGGAATTAACTGCAGGCCAAGTTCGTATTCCGGGTAATCGCCGGCTTCAATTGCCTCCCACAGATCGCGGCGATGGAAATCAGGATCGCGACCCGTCAGTTTCTGTGCTTCATCCCATACCAAAGAAGCTTTGCCAGCCAGCGGTTTCCAGTGGAAGCGGACGAAAGTGGCTTTCCCCTGCGCATTAATCAGCCGAAAAGTATGGATGCCAAAACCTTCCATCGTGCGATAACTGCGCGGGATCCCCCGGTCAGACATCGCCCACATCACGTTGTGCAGGGTTTCAGGCTGCAATGAGACATAATCCCAGAAGGTATCATGCGCGCTTTGGCCCTGTGGGATGGCCCAATGTGGCTCCGGTTTTACGGCGTGGACGAAATCCGGGAATTTATGTGCATCCTGAATAAAAAAGATCGGCGTATTATTCCCTACCAGATCAAAGATGCCCTCTTCAGTATAAAATTTTGTCGCAAATCCCCGAATATCCCTGACCGTATCCGCTGAGCCTGCGCCGCCCTGGACTGTTGAGAAACGGACAAAAACGGGAGTTATCTTGTTTTCTGCGGACAAGAAATCGGCTTTTGTCGTTGCGCTTAAATCGGTATAGGACTGAAAGTAACCGTGTGCGGCAGACCCTCGGGCGTGAACGATACGTTCTGGTATACGTTCGTGATCAAAATGGGTGATTTTTTCTCGCAGGATAAAATCTTCCAGTAATGTTGGCCCGCGATTTCCGGCGCGCAGCGAGTTTTGATCGTCTGCAATGCGTACGCCCTGATTGGTGGTCAGGGCAAATTCTTCGCTTCCTTTGCGAAAACTGTCCAGCGCGTTGAGTTTGTCACTTCTGATGTCAGGCGCTTTTAAGCTGCCGGACGTGGTGGGTTGCATGCCCGGAGGCGTGGGTTCAGGCGTTGGACGATGTGAACCGTCTGCTGGCGCCAGGGAATCAAGACCGGGTTTGGACTCGCTGGCATCATGAACCGGCGCAGTGTGATGGAGCGGATGCTTATCTTTCTGTGACATTAAACTCGTCTCCTGTATTCATCGCTGAAAGGGTCGTTGTTGCTGTCAAAAGCTTTAACTATAGACCACTCACTCAGCCCTGCAGGAATATACCGGGGAAGTAAAGCGCGATGAGACAGGCAAACCGCGCACGCAAGGCAGGACGCGGGAGGGGAAAATCGGCTAAGATAGCGGTTTTCTGATTTTTAGAATTTGTCTTTAGTGAAACAACTGATTATGAAACCTCTTCGCCAACAAAATCGTCCGGTTATTAGCTACGTGCCCCGCGTGGAGCCTGCTCCGCCAGAGCATGCGGTTAAAATGGATGCGTTTCGTGACGTATGGATACTGCGCGGTAAATATGTCGCTTTTGTCTTAATGGGGGAGTCGTTTCAGCGTTCGCCTGCATTTACGGTTCCGGAATCAGCGCAACGCTGGGCTAATCAGATTCGCCAGGAAAATGAACTGAGCGATTAACTGGATATAAAAAAACCGCCGGAGCATGACACGCCGGCGGTTTTTTGTTTATCAGCAAACAGGCTTAGCGATGCGCCAGTTCGGCGTTATCATCGCTGTCCAGAATCGTTTTGTCGGTCTGCTTCAGCCACTGGCTGGTCAGCGTACCGGCAGTCATGGAGCCGCTAACGTTCAGCGCCGTACGACCCATATCAATCAGCGGTTCAACGGAGATCAGCAGCGCGACCAGCGTTACCGGCAGACCCATGGCAGGCAGAACGATCAGCGCGGCAAAGGTCGCGCCACCGCCCACACCCGCAACGCCTGCGGAACTCACGGTCACGATACCTACCAGCGTGGCAATCCACATGGGATCCAGCGGGTTAATACCGACAGTTGGTGCGACCATCACCGCCAGCATGGCCGGGTACAGGCCGGCACAGCCGTTCTGACCAATCGTGGCGCCAAAAGAGGCGGCAAAACTGGCAATGGATTCAGGTACGCCCAGACGACGGGTTTGTGCTTCAACGTTCAGCGGGATGGACGCGGCGCTGGAACGGCTGGTGAAAGCGAAAGTCAGGACAGGCCAGACTTTGCGGAAGTATTTCAGCGGGCTAACGCCGTTAACTCCCAGCAGGATCCCGTGTACCACAAACATAATGCCCAGACCGAGATACGAAGCGACGACGAAGCTGCCAAGCTTGATGATGTCCTGCAGGTTGGAGCCTGCAACCACTTTAGTCATCAGCGCCAGAACACCGTACGGCGTTAACTGCATAACCAGACGAACCAGCTTCATCACCCAGCTTTGCAGGGTATCGATAGCGACCAGAACACGCTCGCCTTTTGGGGCGTCATCTTTCAGCAGTTTCAGTGCGGCTACACCGAGGAATGCTGCGAAGATAACCACGCTGATAATTGACGTCGGGTTCGCTCCGGTCAGATCGGCAAACGGGTTTTTCGGGATGAACGACAGCACCAGTTGCGGAACGCTGAGGTCGGCTACTTTGCCAACATAATTGGTTTCAATGGCATTCAGGCGTGCGGTTTCAGCCCCGCCCTGTACCAGACCTTCAGCGGTCAGGCCGAACAGGTTGGTCACCAGAACACCTACCAGCGCGGCAATCAGCGTGGTAAACAGCAGCGTGCCGATGGTCAGGAAGCTAATTTTACCTAACTGAGAGGCGTTGTGCAGACGCGCAACGGCACTGAGAATAGAGGCAAAGACCAGCGGCATAACAATCATTTGCAGCAACTGGACGTAACCGTTGCCGACAATGTTGAACCACTGTACGGAATCTTTAAGAACCTGGCTGTCGGAGCCATAAATGGTGTGCAGCGCAAGGCCGAACACCACACCCATGACCAGACCGACCAGTACTTTTTTTGCCAGACTCCACTGTTTGTGACGGGCTTGCGCCAGCACGAACAGCAGCACTACGAACACGATAATGTTCGCGATTAATGGAAAGTTCATCCCCGTTCTCCTGATCTTATTATGCGGATCACCGTACGATGGTGATTCAGTTGGCGCAAGATTAGCAGAACTGTGACATGCCTCTTATATTCAAATGGAATTGTTTATGCCAAAAATGACATTTCGGCTGATTTATTAGTCAACCTGGTGCGTTATGAAACGATTAAACTGCATTTGTAGCGTATTTATCATTTGCGATGACCAGCGTACTGCGCTGTTTTCTTGTACGGTCTGCGGCATCCAGATCGCCCAGGCAAACAGCGCCATACACAGGAATCGCTCCAGTTGATTCCCTTTTTGCGGCACAAGGATCGGCAGGCGAAAACGCCAGCGACAGGGCCAAAGCAGGGGAACGCCTGCCGGGGTCAGCATATCGGCCAGAATATGGCTGAGATAACCGAGAACCATGCCCTGTAAGGCATCAGCTGGAATTATCCAGGTATCAGGGACTTTCAGGTAAAACGTGGCCAGCAGGGCAAAGACTGCCAGCAGGCTATGCGTAAACCCGCGATGGCCAAATGCGCGGGCAATGGGTTTCGATATCCACTTCAGACGCTGTCCGAGCAGAGATTTTGGATGATCGATATCCGGTAGCAGACATGTCAAAATGGCTGAAGGAACAATATGCCACCAGTCACCCTGCGCAAGAACGGGCGTTAGCTCGGCATTTTTGGCAAATACCGCACAGGCAATAGAAAAAAGAAGGTGGCCTTCCGCCGTCATGATAAAACCCAATAAACTGTCGATTCATACAGTATAGGGGTTTTATACAGTAGGCGGAAGAGGTGACGTTGTAACCCTTTGTCACAAGTGCGACATTACCGCGCCAGCCAACCACCATCCACGGCCAGCGTATAACCATGAATATAGTCAGAGGCTGAACTTGCGAGAAAAACGACCGGGCCTTTCAGATCGTCTGGCTTTCCCCAGCGTCCGGCTGGAATACGATCGATAATCTCCTGATTGCGCTCGCTGTCTTCACGTAGTTGCTGCGTGTTATTGGTCGCCATATAGCCGGGCGCAATAGCGTTGACATTAATACCTTGTGCAGCCCATTCATTAGCCAGCAGGCGGGTGATACCCAGTACACCGCTTTTCGATGCGGTATAGGAAGGAACGCGGATCCCGCCCTGAAATGAGAGCATTGAGGCAATATTAATTATTTTCCCACCGTTTCCCTGCGCCACAAACTGGCGCGCCACGGCCTGCGACAGAAAGAACACGGATTTGAGATTCAGGTTCATCACGTCATCCCAGTCTTTTTCGCTGAAGTCCAGCGCATCCTGGCGACGTATGGTGCCCGCATTATTGACCAGAATATCGATCCGACCAAATGCCTCCACCGTTTGTGTCACAATACTGGCGAGTACGTCCTGTTGGCTGAGATCGGCCTGAATCGCCATAAAGCGTCGACCGAGCGCGTTAATTTTCTCTGCGGTATCATGCGGGGTTTTACGATTCACTCCGACCACATCACAGCCAGCTTCAGCCAGCGCCAGTGCCATACCTTGTCCAAGGCCGGTATCACATCCGGTGACGATGGCAACTTTACCTGCGAGACGAAAAGCATCCTGAATCATATTCACCTCAATTATTCATTCCATTCACACTTTACCATGCGGAAAGAATAGGAGAGGCTGAGCAGAAATACAATGAAAATGAAATGCTGTTTTAAAAAAACAATCTCACGGGCAATGATTCGCATTGCCCGTGAGAGGATTAGCCGCGCAGATGAACGGCTGTAAGTTCGGTGAGCGAGGACAGTTTTACGTCGGCCAGTACATAGCGAGGATCGTCCTGATTTTCATGTGCAGGCACCACGATAGAGCGCATGCGAGCCGCTTTCGAGGCGATCATGCCGTTGACTGAATCTTCCAGGGCAACGCAACTCAAAGGATCAATGCCCAGTTTCGCTGCGCAATCGAGATACACCTGCGGGTGCGGTTTGCTGTAGGGCAGTTTCTCCGCGGAGGCCAGTGCATCGAAGCTGTCGCGTAAACCAAACATGGTCAGCACTTTTTCCAGCATATGCAACGGTGATGCGGATGCCAGCCCGACCAAAAGTCCCTGCGATTTGCACAACGCCACGGCTTCACGTACGCCAGGCAGCAGCGGTCTTGTTTCTTCAACTAACGCAATAGCCCGCGTGATGATACGTTCAGTCACTTCCTGACGTGTGGGGCCATTCCACGGTTGCTGCGCAAACCACAAATCAACCACCATGTCGATGCGTAAGCCAAGGGTATCGGGAAGCTCATGGCGGCGAGTGATATCAACGCCTAAACTTGCCATCACATCCAGTTCGGCCTGATCCCAGAGCGGTTCTGAATCGACCAGTAATCCATCCATATCGAAAATTGCAGCAAGAATTTGACGCGGGGTTGACATCACAACCTCTCCTTTAGGGTGATAAAAGGGATTTCGAGCCAGTCATAACAGGCTCTGAGCGTTCATTATGGCTAATTCTCTATTATACCGCCTTTAAAGATCAGGCGAAAACGGTTATCAACGGGTAAACTTAGGCCAAAATGACACGTCTTTATCAAGGGGAACTCATGACGTATCAACAAGCTGGACGCATTGCCGTCTTGAAAAGGCTGGTGGGATGGGTGATTTTCATTCCCGCGCTGATTTCAACACTGGTTTCTGTACTGAAGTTTATGTATGCGCACAGCGAAAAGCAGGAGGGGATTAATGCGGTGATGCTCGATTTTGCCCATGTAATGATCGACATGATGCGGGTGAACACCCCCTTTCTTAACGTATTTTGGTATAACTCGCCGACACCCGATTTTCAAAGTGGACTCAATCTCGTTTTTTGGCTGATTTTCATCCTGATTTTTGTCGGCTTAGCGTTGCAGGATTCAGGTGCAAGAATGAGCCGTCAGGCGCGTTTTTTACGCGAAGGTGTTGAGGATCAACTGATTCTGGAACAGGCCAAAGGCAGTGAAGGGTTATCACGCGCACAAATTGAATCACGTATCGTGGTACCGCACCATACGATCTTTTTACAAATTTTTCCGCTGTATATATTGCCGGTGATCGTTATCGTCATCGGCTACTTCTTCTTCTCATTACTGGGCTTTTTGTAAGCGTTGAAACATCAGGCCTGCCGCATTGTGTAACGTCAGGCCTGATAAGCGCGTTGTTAAGCCGCCAGTAACCTATCCATCGCTTTCTGCGCCACAACCAGATGCTGCCCTCCGAACAGAATAGCCCGATTCAGCAGCGTATAGAGCTGGTAGACAGGCTGTCTGTCAAGAAAATCCAGGGGGAGCGGCGAGACGGACTGATAACCATCATAAATTTGCGGCGGTTGCTCGGTATGTAACGGCAGCATTGCCAGATCGCACTCTCTGTCTCCCCAGTAGCAGGCAGGGTCGAAGATGTAAGGACCGTTCGGGCCGAGGGCGCAGTTTCCCGACCATAAATCCCCATGCAGGAGAGACGGCTGCGGCTGATGGGACGAGAGGCGTTGCTGAACATGCTCGACAATGGCGTCAATATTGCCAAACGCAATACCTTTTTCAGCGGCGAGTTCCAGTTGCCAGCCAATGCGCTGCTCGGCAAAAAAAGTTGACCAGCGACGTTGCCAGGCATTGGGTTGCGGCGTGGTCGAGAGCGCATTGTCGAAGTCGAGTCCGAACTGCGGCTGATCGCTCCATTCATGCAAATGCGCAAGCTGTTGGCCGAGGATAAATGCATTGTGCGCGTCAAGCGGACGGGGAGGGAGGAAGTCCATCACCAGGAAACTGTAATCTCTGTCTGCGCCTACCGCCCAAACTTTCGGTACAGATACGGTTTGACTGCGGGAAAGTAGCTCCAGTTGATCGGCTTCCGCCGTAAAGCCGGTCAACAGCTCTCTTTCATCGCATTTGACGAAAAAATCGCGCCCCGCATAGCGTAAATGCCATGCGGCGTGGATCTCTCCGCCGGGCAGTTCATTACGCAGTTCGATTTCGCCTTCACCTAATTGCTCGCTTAAAAGACGACTGATAGCCTGCCACATGATGTCTCTCCCCATGTTGTCTGCCAGATCATAAGGTTAGCGCAAGAATGCGGTTAAAAAACACGAACTGACGCACACCACGGACGCGTCATCGCTGGAAAGGCACTTAATGTTTGTCGTTCTTCTTCATCTCGCACAGTTGTGGAGACGTCTGTTTGCACATGATTCACTTCTTTGTAATCACGTGATTTTTTATCATAGACGTATAACAACCATGCCGACAGTTTTACCGGAAAATCCCCCTTCCTGGTAAGAAGGGGGACGGTGGCATTACTGCGCAAGGTATGCATATATTTTTTGCGTATCGTCCAAAGCGCACAGACGCGTCCCCTGATTCAGGGTTGCTGCGCTACCGGCGGCAACCCCGAAACGAACAATATCGTCAAAAGGTGCGTTCTCAGCCAGTTTAAGCGTCATGGCGCCGACCATGCTGTCGCCTGCGCCTACGGTACTTTGACTTTTCACCGGGGGTGGAACCACCTGGACGCAGGTGTCGCGATCAACGCCCAGCGCCCCTTGTGGCCCAAGAGAGACCACGACGCGATGTGCTTTACCCGATTGCACAATCTCCTGCGCGGCTTTACGCACGTCATCAGGTTGGGTGAGTTCGCGGTTCACCAGCGCGCTCAGTTCTTTAAGGTTGGGTTTGACCAGTTCGATATTGCCGATGGCTAACGCCGCCGTTAGCGCCTCGCCTGAGCTATCGACGATGCAGCGAATACCCTGTTTTTGTGCTGAGGTAACGAGTCGGGTCAGCTTCTCAAGTTGTACGCCAGGCGGCAAACTGCCGCTAATCACCAGCAGCGCGCCGGACTCAATTTCCAGCACCTGATCCTGAAGTTGATAGAACTCATCATCGGTCAGCGCAGCCCCGGGCATAACGAAGCGATACTGCTCACCGCTGGACTCAACGTGGACGTGCAGATTTTGGCGGGTCCAGTCTTTGGCTTCGACTGTAGAGACGGGAACATTTTCGTCGGCGAGCAATGCAACAAGATGCTCACCCGTGGCCCCGCCCGCGGGGAAGATAGCCGTCGCAGTACCGCCAAGATGCGCTATTGCACGAGCGACGTTGATACCGCCGCCACCGGGTTCAAAAACCGGCGAGGTACAGCGAAGTTTACCCTCAGGGTAGATTTGCGGAGTAATTGTTGCGCTATCGAGAGAGGGCGCAAGTGTTAACGTATAGATACGTACCATCTTTACCTCCTGTTAGGCTGCCTTCAGTTTGGCACTTAACATCCCGAAAGTGAAGTAATTAACAACATGATTTTTCATATCTTTATTTAAAATTATCGGGTCAAAGTTATATAAATAAAATATCGATTTAAGAACGCTCTTATTCAAAAAATGAAATAAGAATTTATTGCTATGTTATTCGAGTCTTTTTATAATTTGTTACCTTTCAAGGGTCTTTTGTCATTGATCCATATGAAAGTTTCCGAGACCGTTATGGTCTCTTTTTTTGTTGTACGGACTCTTAATAAATGAAGCTTTTGAAGACAGTGCCCACAGCATTCATGCTGATGGGAGGCCTGCTTGCGTCAATGCATGCTGCCGCCGATGATTCCGTTTTTACTGTCATGGATGACCCTTCCAGCGCGAAAAAACCCTTTGAAGGTAACCTGAACGCGGGATATCTCGCCCAGTCAGGCAACACAAAAAGTTCTTCTTTAACTGCAGACACCAACATGACCTGGTATGGTCAAACCACGGCGTGGTCTCTGTGGGGAAACGCCAGCAACACCTCCTCAAATGATGAGCGTTCATCAGAGAAATATGCCGTAGGGGGTCGTAGTCGTTACAACATGACCGACTATGACTATCTCTTTGGGCAGGCAAGCTGGTTGACCGACCGCTACAACGGTTATCGCGAGCGTGACGTACTGACCGCAGGTTACGGCCGTCAGTTCCTTAATGGGCCGGTGCACAGCTTCCGTTTTGAATTCGGTCCTGGTGTTCGTTATGACGAGCACACTGATGGCACCACCGAAACGCAGCCGTTGGGCTATGCGTCCGGGGCGTATGCGTGGCAGATGACGGATAACACCAAATTTACTCAGGGTGTATCGGTATTCGGTGCTGACGATACGACACTCAACTCTGAGACGGCTTTGAACGTTGCCATCAACGAACACTTCGGGTTAAAGGTTGCTTACAACGTGACCTGGAACTCTGAACCGCCGGCAACGGCGCCGGAGCATACCGATCGTCGAACGACTGTTTCGCTCGGTTATCGTATGTAATGACAAGCCGGGTCAAATAATTGGCCCGGTTTTCCCAATTAAAGTTAAGTTTATTTAATATTTACTCTACGTTTTATTTTTACCACGTACCAATAACGCGCTATTTTTCAGGTAAATTCTATTTAATAGATAAATAAACGGAACCGTACTGCCGGTGCCAATAATTTAACCCCAGATCATTGCGGCCCAACGCAGCATCAGCATGGCCGCACAAATAACAAGCAGAATCACAACTATTTTCCAGTGTTTCTTCGCAAAGCGATTTGTTGGCATAGTTCTTTCCCGCTCATATTCGATGACTTTCGGCAAGTGTAACAAAGACGTCAGGGTGTCAGTGAATTGATTTACATCATACAGTGCGCGTTGATTGCTGCTTTGATCGGCTCGTAACACCGTGTACACTGTCAACGGTGTTATCAAAAAAAGGGCGTAGGTCCAGCGTCGCCACCAAGGCAACCCGTGACATATTTCGCAGAGTGAAGCGGGAATCAGCCCACACCTTTTTGATAATTTTAAATATTGAATCTTTGTATGTGCTCTTACGTGTAGGCCGCCAGTGCCGTTCCCTTCTGTTTATCTCCGTTTCATCACCTCTATCCAACCCATTGCCAACATTGACTAAACCACCTTTGAGTGTTTCACTCTGTTTTACATGATTCCACTTTGTGCCACTGAAATTATGTACACACCTATGTACACAGTTGGCGGATGTACACTACATGCTCACTGACACCAAACTTCGCAAAATGAATGGCAAGCCTATCGAGAAGAGAATGGAGATTGCCGATGCTAACGGACTGTCGATTCGTGTCACGCCAACCGGGGTAATCGCATTTCAGTACCGGTATAACTTTGACGGTAAGCCGCGGAGAATGACGCTTGGTCAGTATGACCGTATGTCGTTGAAAGAGGCCAGAGAACTGGTTGGTGAATATAAGAAGCTCCTGGCGAACGGGAAAGACCCGATCACGTTCAGGAGCATGGAACTGGAAGCCAATATTAAAGCAGCAACGGTAAACGACTGCATCAAGGCGTGGCTTGTGAGTGCAGGAGCCAACAAGCTGGTAAGGCGAGATGAATGGGAAAGGGCGCTTAATCGTCATGTGGTTCCCTATGTCGGGAGTATGATAGTAGACGAAATGGCGATTTCTCACTGGCAGCCTGTCTTTAAAAGAATGCGGGATAACGGTGCTGAGACGTATGCCGGAGAACTTCTGTCGAGGATGAAGACGATCTTCTCATACTGCATACGTACAGAATTGATTAAGAGAAACCCTGTTCGGGATTTGCGTGTTATTGACGTTGGTAAGCATCCGAAAAAAGGACACAGAAATTTCAACGACAAGGAGATCGGAGCGTTCTGGCACGCCGTTGACGCCTCAACTATTACTTACCAGAGCAAGCTGCTTTTAAAACTACTATTGCTAACCGGATGCCGTGGCGTAGAACTTCGCCTTGCGAAAAAGGCTGATTTTGATTTAGAGGGGAGAGTTTGGCGCGTCCCTGATGAAAACTCAAAAACAAGGGAGCCTTTTGAAAGGGGATTATCGGCTAAGGCTGTCGAATTGTTGAAAGAGGCTTTTGACCTTTACCCAAACTTCCAGCAGGTATTCCCGCCAGCGATAAAGAAAGAAGACAGGCCAATGGCGGCAAGCGTGATACTCAACCTTGCTATTCAGATTCGTGAGGATATGACCATCGATCACTGGTCTATTCACGACCTGCGCCGGACGGCAAAGACGAAAATGGCAGAACTTGGCGTGCCACCACACATATCAGAGAAAGTGCTTGGTCACAAACTCGGAGGTGTTCTCGCCATTTATGACCAGCACAGCTACGTGAGAGAGCAGCAGGAGGCGCTAGACATCCTTGCTGCCCATATTCAGTCATGCGTAGACTCAACTAAACCCTGAGCCTCCATGAATCGCATCACGTCGCAGTAACGATACTGCTCACCGCCTCGACCTGCGTTAGTGCCAGGCGCTTTTGGCGGGAATGGCGTTCCGGCAGCCTCCCACTGGATACGCTTGCGATAAAACGTAGTCCGCGAGATACCGCCAAGCATCTGCTGAACGGTTTCGCGATTGATGATGACTGGCGGGATTGCCATCTGTGTACTGATCATGGTTTTCTCCAGGCAAAAAAGAATCCCGGCACGATGGCCGGGGAAAGGGGGATAACGTGGCAGTGCATTCGCACCCAATAGCCAGCTCATAACTGGCTATCAGTTGCGTTAAACAAAGCATTGTCCGCTGTCGCAGAACTGAATCAGGTCCATCTGGGTATTCTTACCGCCACTAGGTTTAAGCGGGGCATCTGCTAACGGAACGCCGTACTTAGTCAGCCACAGGTGCGGCCACAATTTCTGAATCTCTTTCTCATGGGCACATGCTCTGGCGAAGTCTTCAGGAACGTTGTTCTTCATGAAAAGCCATAGATCGTCATCTCGGTTTGGGCACATCCAGCAGAGAGAGGCTGGCGGAGTAGGCAACCCATAATCCTCGACACACTGGATAGCCATCTGCTTTGTCATCATCATCTCGATCAGCGGGTACCGGCGCTGCCATTTCCCAGGAGGGAACTTCGCTCTCCTCTGAGCCTCTTCGATACTGATTCCAAGCCACGTATCAACTCCTCTCTCCGTGAGATATTTCTCTCCATATCGCTCATTGAGATAGCGATGGATAACTTCAGTTTTCCACTTAATGGAGCAAAATGCTGGTTGCTTCCCTGAACACTGGCCGCGGATATCACGCCCCTCATACTCTATGAAATATCCCGGTAGAGGAGCGTCCTCATCACTGCCGATCAAGTCATAGGTGGCATACCTGCTCTTTGGGATGATCTGGTATTCAACGCCCATTTCCTCACATAGAGGCGCAATGTATTTCCTCTGATACTCGAAAACATTGCTAGCCTCTCGTTCCGTGTCAGACATAACGATGATATCTGGCTTTGGAAGTACGCCAGCATGAATCAGGCAGATGATGGCGTTACTTTGCGTGCCCCCCCCCTGAAGACAGAACATTGAAGCGTTCCGGTCGGTGATTGAAATTTTTCTGAGGGATGAAATTCTTCGTAAACCCTGGCATAAAACCTCCGGGCATAAAAAAAGCCCTGAAGGGCTTATGTTTTGATTATGCCGCCCGCATAGCGCGGAGGCGTTTTAAGTGTTCTGCTGTTTCTATTTCTTCGGCGATCCGCTCTGCCTGCGCTTTGGTCAGCGGCTCGAATTCGTTTTGAAAGCGGCCCATGCTGGCTATGCAGGTGCGACCGTTTCTGAAGTAGTGGATGACTTCGTGAGTGGCGCGGATTATTTTGCATGGTGCGCCGTGGGGATCGGCATAAAAGCTACCGGGTAGAATCATTCTGAACATTGGCTGACTCCTGCATCATGAGAAATGTGACCATCGCCGCTCGGAGTGGGTTCTTGTGGCAATTTGAGTGCTTAAACGCGCTGGTGTCGCAGAAATCCTGAACCAAGGCGGCCGACCAATCATTTGTGGTGTCGTCGATCATCACGGTGATTCGGTTATCAACGATAATCGGCCATGCGTCCGATGGGTTGCTGCATGGATTAAAATCTCCACTTTCGGCTTTCTCTACCGTTCTCAGTCCAATGTGAAAAGCTACCTTCCAGTTAATTTCTGCATCACTCAATTTGCTGTAATCCATCACATCCTCCCAATCTTCTTACGCAATTCCATATTGCTCTGGCACTCCACACACATCGTGCATCCCGGATACGCTTTCCGGCGAGCCTCCGGCAAATTGTCACCGCATTCCTCACAGTGCGTTGCTGATACTGCTGAGTGGTTGAGTCTGTGCATGCTCAGTGCCGCGTCACGCTGTAAATCTTCAAGCGTTGATGCGTTATCGACGATGTCAGCCATAATCAATACTCCATGAACTGTCGGTTAATTCGGTTTGTAGTGGTTTACTGAATTTGGCCACCTGAACAGAGGTGATATGCTCATCTCAGAACAATACAGGTGTCCCAATGAAAAAAAGAAATTTCAGCGCAGAGTTTAAACGCGAATCCGCTCAACTGGTCCTTGATCAGAACTACACAGTTGCAGCTGCGGCCAGTGCTATGGACGTGGGGCTTTCTACCATGACGCGATGGGTAAAGCAGTTACGGGATGAACGACAGGGCAAAATACCTAAAGCCTCTCCTATAACCCCAGAACAGATTGAAATACGTGAGCTAAAGAAAAAGCTACAACGCATCGAAATGGAAAACGACATATTAAAAAAGGCTACCGCGCTCTTGATGTCAGACTCCCTGAACAGTTCTCGTTAATCGAGAAACTCAGAGCGCAGTATCCTGTGGTCACACTCTGCCACGTGTTCGGGGTTCATCGCAGCAGCTACAAATACTGGGTGAAAAGCCCCGAAAAGCCAGACGGCAAGCGGGCTGTATTACGTAGTCAGGTTCTGGAGCTGCATAACATTAGCCATGGCTCTGCTGGCGCGAGAAGTATCGCCATTATGGCAACCCTGAGAGGCTTCAGAATGGGACGCTGGCTTGCCGGCAGGCTCATGAAAGAACTGGGACTGGTGAGTTGTCAGCAACCCACCCACCGGTATAAACGGGGTGGTCATGAACACATCGCTATCCCAAATCACCTTGAGCGACAGTTCGCAGTGACAGAGCCTAATCAGGTATGGTGCGGCGATGTGACGTATATCTGGACAGGCAGGCGCTGGGCTTACCTCGCCGTCGTTCTCGATTTGTTCGCCAGGAAACCGGTAGGCTGGGCAATGTCATTCTCACCGGACAGCAAGCTAACCATCAAAGCGCTGGAAATGGCGTGGGAAACCCGAGGTAAACCAGCGGGAGTGATGTTCCACAGTGACCAGGGTAGCCACTACACAAGCAGGCAGTTCCGGCAGTTACTGTGGCGTTACCGGATCAGGCAAAGTATGAGCCGACGCGGAAACTGCTGGGATAACAGCCCGATGGAACGCTTCTTCAGAAGTCTGAAAAACGAGTGGGTGCCAGTGACAGGCTATATAAACTTTAGCGAAGCAGCTCATGCGATCACAAACTATATCGTCGGGTATTACAGCTCGCTAAGGCCGCATGACTATAACGGTGGATTACCTCCAAACGAATCGGAAAACCGATACTGGAAAAACTCTAAAGCCGTGGCCAGTTTTAGTTGACCACTACA
>NZ_JAOWDM010000072.1:0-86059 GCF_030334645.1 Citrobacter sp. Cc139 | reverse complement strand
TGTAGTGGTTTACTGAATTTGGCCACCTGAACAGAGGTGATATGCTCATCTCAGAACAATACAGGTGTCCCAATGAAAAAAAGAAATTTCAGCGCAGAGTTTAAACGCGAATCCGCTCAACTGGTCCTTGATCAGAACTACACAGTTGCAGCTGCGGCCAGTGCTATGGACGTGGGGCTTTCTACCATGACGCGATGGGTAAAGCAGTTACGGGATGAACGACAGGGCAAAATACCTAAAGCCTCTCCTATAACCCCAGAACAGATTGAAATACGTGAGCTAAAGAAAAAGCTACAACGCATCGAAATGGAAAACGACATATTAAAAAAGGCTACCGCGCTCTTGATGTCAGACTCCCTGAACAGTTCTCGTTAATCGAGAAACTCAGAGCGCAGTATCCTGTGGTCACACTCTGCCACGTGTTCGGGGTTCATCGCAGCAGCTACAAATACTGGGTGAAAAGCCCCGAAAAGCCAGACGGCAAGCGGGCTGTATTACGTAGTCAGGTTCTGGAGCTGCATAACATTAGCCATGGCTCTGCTGGCGCGAGAAGTATCGCCATTATGGCAACCCTGAGAGGCTTCAGAATGGGACGCTGGCTTGCCGGCAGGCTCATGAAAGAACTGGGACTGGTGAGTTGTCAGCAACCCACCCACCGGTATAAACGGGGTGGTCATGAACACATCGCTATCCCAAATCACCTTGAGCGACAGTTCGCAGTGACAGAGCCTAATCAGGTATGGTGCGGCGATGTGACGTATATCTGGACAGGCAGGCGCTGGGCTTACCTCGCCGTCGTTCTCGATTTGTTCGCCAGGAAACCGGTAGGCTGGGCAATGTCATTCTCACCGGACAGCAAGCTAACCATCAAAGCGCTGGAAATGGCGTGGGAAACCCGAGGTAAACCAGCGGGAGTGATGTTCCACAGTGACCAGGGTAGCCACTACACAAGCAGGCAGTTCCGGCAGTTACTGTGGCGTTACCGGATCAGGCAAAGTATGAGCCGACGCGGAAACTGCTGGGATAACAGCCCGATGGAACGCTTCTTCAGAAGTCTGAAAAACGAGTGGGTGCCAGTGACAGGCTATATAAACTTTAGCGAAGCAGCTCATGCGATCACAAACTATATCGTCGGGTATTACAGCTCGCTAAGGCCGCATGACTATAACGGTGGATTACCTCCAAACGAATCGGAAAACCGATACTGGAAAAACTCTAAAGCCGTGGCCAGTTTTAGTTGACCACTACAAACACCGCTGGCTCCTCAACGCGTTGAGTGAGCATATCCAGGGTGATGAATTTCAGATCGACATGAAGAAGTTCAGGGCCATACAGGCATATAAGCAGGCGAGGCTCTCCGACATGTTCCCCGGTGAAAGCATGCAGCAGATGGCCTAATGTTCCGGCGAGCGCCCTACGCTGCGCCATGATTTCGTTGTAGTAGAGGGGATCTACGACAACGACAAAATCGAGATCGGAGTATTTATCAAATCCGCCGTGAACAATCGAGCCACCAGCAAGAAGGGAATGGATTCGCGAATCCGACTGAAATTTAAGCTTGAGTTGCTCTGCAAAACTTCTGTGTAAATCGGGTAACGTACTAAGCATACTTTTTCCTGTTCACAAAAAATACAAAGCATTTCAGAATATCGAGTAGTTTATATTCAGGCCAGATATTTTTTGCAGGAATAGTCATGTCCTTTGAAGACACTCACTTAGCCGCATGCCCACGATTGGTGGGGAAGACCAGAGAGCGAAGCGCAGCGTTTAACTGGGGGAACGTTTGATCGTCTGCATTGGCAACGTCCTCAGATTCCAGCGAATGGTGAAATCCTGCCCACCTTTCAGTCGTATTGCTATCACAGTTTTAGAACGTCCTGTCAGAACGAGTAGCGGATATGCAAGCCAGGATAAAATGTAGTTAGTCAAACCATCAACAAGTAATCTGCCGACACGGGAAAATACGCCATAAGAATTGCTACTTCATCGCGTCTATAAATGTTCAGGAGGGTTCAATGTCTTCATCTTTTCAACATCGTATCATTCTTACCGGTGGACCAGGGTCAGGCAAAAGCACGATAATTGATACCATTAAAAAAAGAGGTTTTTGGTGTTCTAAAGAAGCTGGACGAGGTGTTATACAAGACCAGGTTAACATCGACGGTGATGCATTGCCATGGGCCAATCAAACTGCGTTCGCAGAGCTCATGCTATCCTGGGAAATGCGTTCATGGCACGAAGCAGAAGGGCAAACAAGACCCTGCTTCTTCGACCGCGGTGTTCCTGATGTTGTAGGTTATTTACGTCTTTCAGAGCTTACCATACCGAAGCATTTGGAAAACGCCATCGAGAGATTTCGCTATAACCGAACAGTATTTATTGCCCCCCCCTGGCGTGACATATATGTACAGGATACCGAGCGCAAGCAATCTTTCGATGTCGCCGTCGCGACATATCACGCAATGGTGCAAACATACCGTATGTATGACTATCAGTTGATTGAATTGCCATGCGTTTCCGTTGAGGAGCGTGTGGATTTTATCCTTTCCAGGATAGTATGCTGTTAAAACAGCAACTACGCGTAATGGCGAATCCCCCTGCCTGAATCGGCCATCGTGGCATGAAAATACATTCTCTATGCGCGCGCTTGCAGACTGCAATTTATGTTTGTATGAAAATCCGCAATGAGGGTTTAAATTTTATTTAAGAGGGAATAAATGCGTACTCGTCCATCCTCTCGATTGATAGTCCTTTCACCTGAAAATCACGTTCTGCTCTTTAGGTTCTGCCATAAAGATGATGCTCTGGATGGAAAAACTTACTGGGCAACGCCAGGGGGAGGAGTTGAGCACAACGAATCTTTTGAGCAGGCGGCGTTACGTGAATTATTTGAAGAAACGGGCCTGACAAGAAAAACGGCGGGACCACAAATCGCCTCCAGAACCTTCCCTATGATGTTGCCAGGTGGTGAGAACGTTCTTGCTGAAGAACGTTTCTTTATTATTACTGCAGATAAATCAGATATTGACCGCTCAGGTTGGAGTAATAACGAAAAAGAAGTCATTCGCGAGCACTACTGGTGGAGCTTAGACGAGCTCAGACAAACTAATGAAATCATCTTCCCACTCGATTTGATAATTAACATACTCGAAGGTTCCCCCTGCACTTAACTCTCTGAAACGGCTTAGATGTCCACTTCTGACACGAAGTGGACAAGTTACCTGAGCTGAAGGTCCGCTATGAGCGAGAAGCGGACATTTGCGATTCCCTGGCAAGCGCGTTAACTAACGCTGTTAGTATTATTTCAATAATTTTGCCATCAACTCAAAAAACATAGGCAGGTCGCGGCTGAAAGAGAAGGATGCGTTTATAGCCTTGCGCGCGATTAAACCGTCAATAAAGGCAAAAAGAATAATCGTGACTTCCTCAAGGCTAATGTCCCGACGAAACTCTCCCGCTGCAATTCCGTCTACAATAATTCCCGCAATACTTTGCCGCATGATGGTATCACTGGATATATACGTTTTCTGCAATTCAGGGTTCCGCGCAGACTCCGCCATGATTTCAACCCACAGTTGATGCGTAACTGGGTAACCTACATCGCTTATGCACGATGTAACCTGCGCGCAAAGGCGCTCGAAATAAGTACTGTTAGACGGAGCATTGTGAGCGGTCAACGCTGAATTCTGCTCTTCAAGAACGATTGCCTTGATGAGGTCATCCTTGCTTTTGAAATACGTGTACATCGCTCCCTGGCTGATCCCTGCCCGGTTAGAAATTTCACGCACGCTTGTCGCACTAA
Organism: Citrobacter sp. Cc139; assembly: GCF_030334645.1. Lineage (NCBI taxonomy): Bacteria > Pseudomonadati > Pseudomonadota > Gammaproteobacteria > Enterobacterales > Enterobacteriaceae > Citrobacter > Citrobacter sp. Cc139. Next base: position 82,257 of record NZ_JAOWDM010000072.1, on the reverse strand, counting down.
AGCCTTTTTCTGCAAAACAGGCAGCGGCAGCGGTAATCAGCTTATGGTAGGTTTCGGTTTTCTTTAACATGTTGACTATTATGTTTAATCCAGGGCCCAGACTTTAGCGCACTTTTTATCCTCGAGCCAGTATTGAACTCTGACCCCAGAATCAGACCTTACTTCATAAGCGGCAATGCATTGAGCATGTTCTTCAGATTCAGCATATCCCAGGGTAAATGTTCAGCAAGTGTAAGGCCGACAGGTTCCGCTTTTGAGGTTGCCTGATCTACCAGATTTAGAACATCTGCAATAGATAGTTTACCTTCGGCGACATCACCAAAGTCATGTTCTCCTCTGCCAGGCCTGGCGAAAAGAACCGAACGGAAAAGTGACGGATCGAGAACGTCCAGATCAATGTGTATTGCCAGATGTTCAATATTTTCTCTCTCTACCCATTCCGCGACATCTTTCGCGTCGTTTTTAACCTTTTCAGGACCTATTGTCTCAATGCGATGACTAGCCAGATACTCAGCTTCATAAGGCAGCGGATCGTGGATACCTGCAATCATTATTTTTGAAGGGTTGAGTCTGGTGGATACATGAGCAACTAAATCTTTATCACCTGTCCCAATTAGCGCGCCAAGAACATGGGCATGGGCGTTTGGATATTGTTTGGAAGTCTGCACATCAGGATGAGAGTCAATCCAGAGCACCCCCAGTTTATCACCGTATTTATTGAGAAGATGGGCAAAAGGAGCCAGTGATACCAGGCAATCGCCACCAAAAACGACGATTGAATCAGGATCATATTTCTTAATCAGAGCGCCTGCATCGGTAAGCTGACTGATAATTTGAGGTTTGGCTGTGATGCCGTCCACTTCGGCCTGTGGCTCCGTTGTGGGCTCATCAACCGGAACAGACTCAAAAGGGCCATCTGATTCGGGGGAAAGATACGAGAGAAGCAGCGAGCCAAGATGATAGGCTGGATTATTGCCACCTTGCCATTGAGGGAATAAAAGTCTGAGCGTTTTACTGGTCATAATTTGCCTGTGCCTATTTATAAACGAAATGATTTGCGTGAAGTAATTACCCGCAAAATGAATGAACGTTCATTCATTTTCGATCAGTCGTTGATCCTTCGCAAGCAGGGCAGCACGTTTAGTAAATTAAAAAAAGAAAGAACCTTTGCAGTCTGATTTCAACCAAAGTCCGCTTCTGGCACTAAGCTGACGACCAACAGGATCATGGGCCGTGACAAGCAATGAGCGAACATAGTTTACATCTCTACTGTTTATAGTAACGCTGAGTGGATGCAGGGTGCCGCAGAAGGGATGCTTCGGGGCGTATTGGACGTCGCACCAGCTCCCCACCGCAGTTCGGGCACTGGCCATTAAGTCGTTGGGTCACGCAATCTACACAAAATGTGCATTCGAATGAACAGATGTAGGCACCTTTTGAATCAGGTGGCAGATCTTTATCACAGCATTCGCAATTAGGACGGAGTTCAAGCATGGTGCTCTCTTATTGTTAAAGGCACATCATTGGACATACCAAAAGCCCTCTATCGGTATCACTTTTGCGATAAACGACGTTATTGTTTATGCCCGTATTAAATAAGCATGGTCTACAGGCCGGAAAAATCAAGAGAGTGAATTATTTGATAGAAACGCTCACCTCCGGAAACGAACGACCAGCCTATAACGCCCCAATCAATCACATAAAAATCAAACAGATAACACTTTTCATATCAACATTATCACTACGCTTTTTGCACCTTTCCGTTCGCGCAAAAAAACAAAAACCGCAACAAAAATAACCGTATTAATTGCTCACAGCTGCACTAAATGGATAAATAACGTTATCAGCACTTACAGTTTTTTCCTAAAGTCAGCGCTTCGTTTGTATGCCATGCTTCATTACGCTAATAACTTATAACGCTAAGCGAGGATATTATGAAAAAGACAATTATCGCATTATCTGCCATTCTGCTGGCTTCTCCTGTTATTGCCGCAACAACACACGCAACCGATAATGATGTAGCCGCCGCGCACGAAAACGCGAATACTGCAAAAGAAAAACTGCATCAGGCGCAGAATCAGGGCGAAGAGCAAAAATTAAAAGCAAAACATGCTGCTGAAGGTAAGCAAGATGACCTGAGCAGCAAGGTGAGTGAAGGTTCACAAAAAGCCTGGAATGATACCAAAGAAGGTACAGAAAAAGGCTGGAATGCAACAAAAGAAGGTGCAGAGAAAGGCTGGAATAAGACCAAAGAAGGTGCAGCCTCCGTTGAGAAAAAAATCAGCGAATAATCCTCCAGCCATTCAATAATAAAAAGCCGCGAAAGCGGCTTTTTATTATTAGCATGATCCGTCCTGCACAGCGTTGACACGTTCCTGACTTAAATCCGCAGAATGTGATGATGACAGAGTTCAAACGGACCCAACATGATGCCATGATCGTCACCGGGTGATAACCTTGTGGCGCCATCACCATCACGGTTGTAGACTGTCATACACTCATCCAGCGCCCCGCTAAAATACTGTCTGTTATTACCATAAGCTACAATTATATTAATTTTAGATAATCAGCCTCGCGCCTGCTGACAATAATGAGTAAAGGTTTACTATAGACCTGTCTTTTTTTAGCAGGAAAGTAAAATGAAAAAAACAAAAGGGTTGCTGATTATTGCCCTTGCTTTCACTCTGGCATCATGTGCTTCAATTCCTGAAAATATCAAAGGTAATAATCAACCAGATATACAAAAAAACTTTATCTCCGTGCATAACCAACCGGGGTTATATACAGGCCAGCAGGCCCGATTTGGGGGTAAAGTCATCAATGTAATTAACAGCAAAACGGATACGTTACTGGAAATCGCCGTTCTGCCGCTGAACAACGACGCTAAACCACAAATAGACGCCAGCTATCAGGGACGTATTATTGCCCAACAGAAAGGTTTTCTCGACCCGGTAAACTACAGAAACCACTTCGTGACTATTTTAGGGACAATTCAAGGGGATGAACAAGGATTCATCAACAAAATCCCGTACAACTTTGTTAAAGTTGATTTACAAGGTATTCAGGTTTGGCATTTAACTGAGTCCGTCAACACGACCTATAATATGTGGGATTACGGTTATGGCGCGTTCTGGCCAGGACCGATGTGGGGAATGCCCTACTCCGCAAATACCGTAACCGAGGTTACTCCAGAGCTAGTGAAATAATCTCTGTAGTACGATGACGCGAATAGACTCCGGAGCCGAGTGTTTGCCAACACGCTTTCTAATCACTCCGCGTTTTGCTTATTGCGTCATCGTGCTCCATGCGATCCTTCGCTAAATATTCATTGTTTCTGTTACATATAATTTTAACCGCTAACTTTTAGCGCGAAAATGGGCGTTACTCTTCTCATGCCTGACCATCTTCTGTTATTTACCGATAACTCCCCCACCCTGCATGCCATAAAAAAACATTTGTGCTTACGAATTCTTCAGGGATTACTATGAACAGAAAATGCTTACTGTTGATACCACTATTTTTTAGCAGCGTCATTATTACCGCCTGCGATAATAAACCTGCAGTAAAAACCCCCTCCATGGAGCCCGAGGTCGGCGTTGTGACCTTAGCGCCTTCCTCGGTGAATATTAAAAGCGAACTTCCTGGCCGCGCGGTTTCATTTGAGATCGCCGAAATCCGCCCTCAGGTTGGTGGGATCATCATCAAACGTAATTTTATTGAAGGTGACAAAGTCAGCAAAGGAGAGTCACTGTATCAAATTGATCCCGCCCCGTTGCAGGCCAGGCTGGATGCAGCCAGAGGCGCACTGGCAAAGGCGCAGGCGACGGCCAATAATGTGCGACTGACATTAAATCGGCAGTCAGCATTAATAAAATCCAATTACGTCAGCCGCCAGGACTACGACACGACGCGCTCACAGCTTAATGAAGCAGAGGCCAATGTCGCCGTCGCCAAAGCGGATCTTGAGCAGGCTACCATCAACCTTCGTTACGCCAATGTCACCTCGCCAATTGAGGGTATCAGCGGTAAATCCTCCGTAACCGTGGGCGCGCTGGTCACCGCGAATCAGGGAAACGCGCTGGTTACCGTGCAAAGACTGGATCCAATTTATGTTGATTTAACGCAGTCAGTACAAGACTTCTTACGCCTGAAAGAAGAAAAAGCCAGTGGGAAGATTGCCCAGCAAAAGGGCAAAATTCCGGTTGAACTGATGCTGGAAAATGGCAAGCCCTATCGCTATACCGGCACGCTTGAGTTTTCCGATCCTGCCGTCGATGAGACTACCGGTTCCGTGACCTTGCGCGCCGTATTCCCCAATCCGCAGGGTGAAATACTACCCGGAATGTACGTCACTGCATTGCTGGATGAGGGCAACCAACACAATGTTTTAATGGTCCCACAGCAAGGGATTACGCATAACGCGCAGGGAAAGGCCACGGCGTTAATCCTCGATCAAGAAAACGTGGTGCAACTACGCGAAATAAATGCGGTGAAGGCTGTAGGCAATCAATGGTTGGTGACGACAGGATTACATCCCGGCGATCGGGTCATTGTGTCCGGATTACAAAGAATCCGTCCGGGAATCAAAGCCAGAATCCTCGCTGCAAAACCAAACACACCTGACACGGTAACTGAACAGTAATATTTCAGGTATTAAGGACACTTTCTTCATGGCTAACTTTTTTATTGAGCGCCCGGTTTTCGCCTGGGTGCTCGCTATTATCATGATGTTTACCGGCGGTATCGCGATAATGAACTTGCCCATCGCGCAATATCCGCAAATTGCTCCCCCCACCATTACCATCAGCGCAGCCTACCCCGGTGCAGACGCCAAGACCGTTGAAGACTCGGTAACTCAGGTGATTGAACAGAATATGAACGGGCTTGATGGCCTGATGTATATGTCATCCACCAGCGATGCGGCCGGTAATGCGTCGATTATCCTGACCTTTAAAACGGGGACCTCACCTGATATAGCGCAGGTTCAGGTACAGAATAAGCTACAGCTGGCGATGCCTTCCTTGCCACAGGAAGTCCAGCAGCAAGGGATCAGCGTTGATAAATCCAGCAGCAATATCTTAATGGTTGCGGGTTTTATCTCTGATAATAACAGTCTGAGCCAATATGATATTGCTGACTATGTGGCGTCGAATATTAAAGACCCACTGAGCCGCACCCCCGGGGTCGGGAGCGTACAGTTATTCGGTTCGCAATACGCCATGCGTATCTGGCTGGATCCGCAAAAGCTCGACAAATATAACCTTACGCCGCAGGACGTTATTACCCAGATCAAAGTACAGAATAACCAGATATCGGGCGGACAGTTGGGAGGAATGCCGCAATCAGCCGACCAGCAGTTAAATGCGTCGATCATTGTTCAGACACGCCTGCAAACTACCGATGAATTTGGCAAGATCTTCCTTAAGGTTCAGCAGGATGGCTCCCAGGTTCTGCTGCGGGATGTCGCTCGTATTGAGCTGGGTGCGGAAAATTATGCCACGGTGGCACGTTACAACGGAAAACCCGCCGCCGGGATTGCAATTAAACTTGCCGCTGGCGCCAATGCCCTTGAAACATCTCAGGCCGTTAAACAAGAGCTGAACAGGTTATCAGCCTGGTTTCCGGCCAGCATGAAAACCGTTTATCCCTATGACACTACCCCCTTTATCGAGATTTCAATTCAGGGTGTGTTTCATACATTGATCGAGGCAATCATCCTGGTATTCCTCGTCATGTACCTGTTTTTGCAAAGTTTCCGCGCGACGCTTATCCCCACTATCGCGGTTCCGGTTGTTATTCTCGGAACCTTTGCGATACTCGACGTCGCCGGTTTTTCGATCAATACGCTCACGATGTTTGGCATGGTGCTGGCAATAGGACTGCTAGTTGATGATGCCATCGTGGTGGTTGAGAACGTAGAACGTATTATTGCCGAAGAGCATTTGTCACCCAAAGCGGCGACGCATAAAGCGATGGAGCAGCTCCAGAGAGCGCTGGTTGGTATTGCCGTCGTTTTATCCGCCGTGTTTATGCCAATGGCATTTATGAGCGGGGCAACGGGTGAAATTTTCCGTCAGTTTTCCATCACCTTAATTTCCTCCATGCTGCTGTCGGTATTTGTGGCGATGAGCCTGACGCCCGCACTCTGCGCTATGCTGTTGAAATCCCACGAGGGAGAAAAAGAAAACACCCATTTTCTGTTTACCCGTTTCAATCACTTCATGGAGAAATGCACCCATCACTACACTGACAGCACCCGTAGGCTATTACGTTGCACCGGACGCTATATGGTAGTCTATTTAGTGATTGGCGCTGGCATGATGGTGCTGTTTCTCCGTACTCCCACCTCCTTTTTGCCTGAAGAAGATCAGGGCGTTTTCATGACCACGGCACAATTACCTTCCGGTTCAACGATGGTAAATACCAGCAAAGTGCTTGGGGAAATAACGGATTACTATCTGACAAAAGAACAGAAAAATGTTGCGTCTGTTTTTACCGTTGGCGGATTTGGCTTCAGCGGACAGGGGCAAAATAACGGTCTGGCATTTATCAGCCTGAAACCGTGGTCAGAACGCGTTGGCGAAGAAAACTCGGTTACCGCCATCATTCGACGGGCAATGATGGCATTAAGCACCATTAATAATGCCGTCGTTTATCCGTTCAATTTACCCGCAGTCGCCGAATTGGGTACCGCTTCAGGTTTTGATATGGAGTTGCTGGATAACGGTAACCTTGGGCATGAAAAGATGATGCAGGCCCGCAACCAGCTCCTGGCTTTGGCCAGCCAGTCACCCGATGAAGTTAACGGGGTGCGCCCAAATGGGCTGGAAGATACGCCGATGTTTCGCATTCATGTCAACGCGACAAAAGCAGAGGCGATGGGTGTGGCATTGTCGGATATCAACCAGACCATCTCTACGGCGTTTGGTAGCCGCTACGTCAATGATTTCCTTAACCAGGGGCGCGTTAAAAAAGTGTATGTCCAGGCCGATACGCCGTTCCGTATGTTGCCGGACAATATCAACCACTGGTACGTACGTAACGCCTCCGGCGCGATGACGCCGCTTTCAGCCTACTCATCAACCGAATGGACCTACGGCTCTCCCCGTCTTGAACGCTACAACGGACAGCCTGCAATGGAAATTCTCGGCCAACCGGTCGCAGGGAAAAGCAGCGGCGATGCGATGAAATTTATGGCATCACTGATTAATAAACTGCCCGCGGGCGTCGGTTATGCCTGGACGGGACTGTCGTATCAGGAGGCGCTGTCCACCCATCAGGCGCCAATGCTGTACGGCATTTCTCTGATCGTCGTATTTCTGGCGCTGGCGGCACTGTATGAAAGCTGGTCAATACCATTTTCCGTAATGCTGGTTGTACCAATTGGGGTGGTCGGTGCTTTGCTGGCGACCGATCTGCGTGGCCTGAGCAATGATGTTTACTTTCAGGTTGGCCTGCTCACCACCATGGGACTTTCAGCTAAAAACGCTATTCTGATCGTCGAGTTTGCCGTCGAGATTATGCAAAAAGAAGGAAAAACGCCGCTTGAAGCCGCGGTGGAAGCTGCGCAAATGCGTTTACGTCCTATTTTGATGACGTCATTGGCCTTCATACTGGGGGTTATCCCACTGGCAATAAGTGACGGCGCTGGCTCTGGCGCGCAAAACGCCGTCGGTACGGGCGTGATCGGTGGAATGCTGGCCGCGACCGTGCTGGCGATCTACTTTGTTCCGGTCTTCTTTGTTCTTGTCGAAAACATGCTGGCGCGATTTAAAACCCGACATTGATTCCCTGCCCTTGTAAGTGCTTATCCCTGGGATCGGGTAATAAGATCCCAGGAATGGCGCTTCGCTTATCAGATCTAGAGTAGTTAGCAGACACAGCTATCCAGCGAGTTTCCTCGTGGATAGCTGGGCGAGTTATTTTATTGTGAGGGGAAATGTGGGTGTGGGGACAGAGGTTGTCAATTCTAACTAAAGCCAGGCTATCGAAACGGTAAATCAGTAGTGCAGACCGGCCCCCTTCAGATTTACGGTCAGTTCGCCTAATTTCGTATCCGGGTGTTGATGACACATGTTAATCATTTTCGGAACAGCGACAGTTTCCACCTCATGCAGCGGAACATAATCATCGCCTTTAAAGTCAGAATTTTTATTAACGATCACAAAGGCAATTGCCGTCATGTATTGCCGACTCATATCAGCAAACTCTTTACAGGTCATATCTTGTGGCGCAGCTTCGGTTGCCTGAGTAGCAAACGCACAGCTCATCGGAGCCAAAACAGAGGTCATAATAACAACAGCTGAAACCATCATTTTAATATTCACGATACACTCCAGAGACAGTATTAATGGTTATTGGCAAGTTTGTCTGTTGCTACCAACTTCGTATTCCTGCGCAGACTGATAAAAGCCAAAGAACTGAAGATCATCTCGACCCCAATAAAAATCGAGGTAAACACGTAAGACTTGTCGGGATCCATATTCAGCCATACGCCAGCAATAAGCAGATCTAAAATGCCGATAAAAATGTTCCAGCTATAGCCCGGAGTGCGGAACATTTGAACTCCGGAAGCCACACGAAAAATACCGCCAAGAATAAATAAGCAGCAAAAAACCATAGCCAACGAATTCATGCCAATCACCGGGTTAACAAGGAAACAGTACCCCAGCAGTAACCATGCGATAGCAAAAAATGCATAGGTAAATTTGGCTTTCAACTGCTTCTTCCCGGCGCTAAACAGGCTATAAATAGAATAAAAACCGCACACCAGGAACATAAAACCTGTCGCATAGCTTAAATAAACGCCAGCAGCGATAGGATAGATTAAGCAGCAAATACCACATACCAACAACAGCACCGCCATAATTGTTGCGTGGCTTTTATAATGAGAAAGTGTTTTTTCGTTAAACGTTCTCAGGGCTTGCTGATTAAAAATGAACATACATCCTCCGTTACATGTAAACGTAATGTAACCTACTAATAAAAGAGTTAATACTCACACAATACATATTACTTACAATGAAATAATAAGACTTCAGATAAGGATGCGTATATAAGAAGAAAGGAATGTTGTTATCCGTTAAATCCTACACATGTCAGACGTCTGACACCTGTAAGATTAAGCGCTCATTATTCTATCCTGGCTCTGATTCCTCTCTTTAAACTTATTTAATATGATTATTGCGTTTGGTGAACAATACCAACTTTATTCAGGAGAACGTAATGAAAAAGATTATTCTTGCAGGTCTGCTTGCAACTATGATGGGTTCAGCTCCGGTAATGGCATCTGCCACTACTCCCACTGCGGCACAAACAGCCACAGCCAATGTACAAAAAGAAGCAGCCGATATTATGCAGGTCGCCGTACAAGGCGCCAATGCGATGCGCGATATTCAACTGGCTCGTCTGGCTCTGTTTCACGGACAGCCTGACAGCGCAAAAAAATTAACCAATGACGCCGCTTCCCTGCTGGCAGGCGACAGCAGCGACTGGGCGAAATTTGTCAAAGCAGCGCCTAAGGCGAAGATGATTGACGATCAGTACGTAATTATTAACGCTACGATCGCATTATCAGAAGATTATATTGCTACGCCGGAAAAAGAATCTGCTATCAAAACCGCGAACGGCAAAATGGCCAAAGGTGACTGGAAAGGTGCAGTGGATACCTTGCAACTGGCAGGGATCAGCGTGCTTCAGACCCAATACCTGATGCCTTTGAATCAGACGCGTAAAGCCGTTGCCAGCGCCCAAAAACTGCTGTCCACGGGTAAATTTTATGAGGCTAACCTTGTGTTAAAAGGTGCTGAAGAAGGTATTGTTATTGATAGCGAAATGGTGGGTGCAGGCCAGTAATACTCTGTACTAACGAGTGATGAATCAAGACATTTCTCTCCGGATCGGGCAGCTACGGCTACCCGATCCGGGGGGATTAATGGCTCATCAGACTGTCGATCTCAATTTCAATTTCTCGCATGACAGCAACAATTTTCTGTAATGCCTGCTGCCGCACAGCCAGCGGAAGATCGTCATGTCGCATAGACTCAAAAGGTTCGCACAGCGTCTGAAGCGCGGTGATACCCAGAATTTGCGCCGAACCATGCAACCGATGAAGCGCCCGCAAAAACAGCTGCGGCTCATCTTGCGCAACGGCTTTCTCAGCCGCTTGTAAATCACTCAGCGTTGCTTCGCGGAATGTTTCGAGTATCTCGTTCATTAATGCGCGATCGCCACCGGTATTTTCAGTCAGTACATTGAATTTTAAATGCCGGATTGCACAAGGTGACGCATAGCCCGTGTCAATTTTGCTCAGTTCATGCGTCAGCGTCTGGATTGACACCGGCTTAAACAGACACAAATTCATACCGTTTTGCAGACATCGATCGCGTGACTGCGGGAGCGCACTGGCCGTCAGCCCCCATATTTGCAAGTGAGGTTGTTGACGACGTAGTGAAGCTGCGAGATCAAACCCGTCTTTCTTCGGCATATTCACGTCGGTTATCAACAGGTCGTATGATTTTTTGGCCAGTTTGGCTTCGGCTTCCTCGCCATCACAGGCCTCATCCACGCTGTAGCCAATGGTATTCAACTGGCGTTTAAGCAGCAGGCGATTAGTTGGGTTATCGTCTGCGATCAGAATCGACAGACACGGTAGCGGCAACACTGCGCCCGGGGTATCCCCATCCGCTACTATCGATTGTCGGGCAGTTTCAACCGGTAGCGTAATCGTGAACGTGGTTCCCTGAGCCGGAATACTCCTCAGTTCCAGCGTACCGCCCATCAGCGTTACCAGTTCTTTGCAGATAAATAACCCCAGACCAGACCCCGTTTGTTGACGTCCGCAACGCCCCTGAGCATAACGATGGAACAGTCCAGCCTGCTCTTCTTCGCTAATGCCACAACCGGTATCACTGATGGCGATTGTCAGGGTGCCGTGATTATCTGTGTCCGGAGTCAGTCGGGCCGTAACATGAATACTGCCCTGCGCCGTAAACTTCAGCGCATTTCCCAGCAGATTGGTGAGAATTTGCCGCAAAGCCTGCTGATCGACAAATACCCGTTCATTTACTGGCAACTGGCTGACGCAGGCAAGCGATATACCTTTCTGCCTGGCCAGGGCATCGAAAGAGTGGCACTGCAATTCAATAAGCTGCGAGAGATCGGTCCACTGGGGAACAACCTCATATTTTCCGGATTCAATCTTATCAACGTCCAGAATCTTACCAATCAGTCCCAGCAATGATTGAGCCGTCGCCCCAGTCAATGCAATGGCCTCTTTGCGTTGTGCCGGACTGAGCTCAGAGCTTGAGAGTAATTCCACAAAACCAACAATCGAGCTTACCGGGGTACGTAACTCATGACTCATGCTCGCCAGAAAACGGCTTTTGGCTTTTGTGGCGGCAATCGCTTTATTCTTTTCGGTCTCCAGCTCTTGAGATAAAACCTCTTTCAGATGCAACTGTTCTTCCAGTAACCGCTGCGATTGCTTTCTTTTACGGACTTCACGGGAGAGTGATATCCCCCAGATCAGGCTAATAGCAATAAGTACCAGCGCAAATAACCCCAGTTGATAGAACTGTTTGCTATATCGGCTCCAGATATCAACCTGGGTATTGGAAATCTTCGACCACTTCTCCGTCATCTGTAAAATTTCACGCGGAGGTATGGCTTGCAGGGCCTTATCAATGACAGACTTCAGCATCGGCTCATGAGAAGAAATAGCAAAACTCACCGCTGCGCCTGGCATATCAGGCAGCCGGAAGAAGTGCATATTATTCTGGTAGTAATGATCGGTAATGAACTTTGCCGACAATTCGGTCGCGATTGCCGCATCAACGTCGCCCTCCTTGACCATAGCCATTGCAGCGCTACCGGTATCCGCATTCACCCAGGTCACCTGCGGATACTGTTGTTTGAGGCCACGTTCCAGAATATGTCCGGCAGGCAGAGCAATACGTATCGGTTTTCCCAGCAGCGAGTCGGCTGTTTCCTGGCGCGATGTGATAACCACGAATGCAACATTCATCAGCGGATCGCTCAATGCCGAATCATCCTGGTTTTGGTTATTCGGGGCGATCGTCGGATACATATCCCACTGCCCACCACTGATGAGTTTGGTCTGTTCACTTCTGGACGTGGCCAAAACAGGTTCAAAATTAAGACCCGTTTGCAGATGAATAATATTCAGCAAATCGCCAAGAATACCACGTAACTCGCCGCTGCTATCTACCAGCGTATAGGGTGGATAATCCGGGTTGATCAAAATGCGGATAGTATGTTTATTCTTCAGCCATTCTTTTTCCTGATGACTGAAAGGAATGGGCGCATTCAGATAAGCAAGATTACCGCGATTTAACCAGTTCTGCATCACCTGCATATGGATTTCATTACTTATTGACGTAATAAAACCATCAAGAATATTTCTTAATAGCGGTTGATTTTCATTAACCACAAAATAATTATATTGTTCTTGCTTATCAAAATAATGCGTAATAACCAGGGATTGCGAGAAATACCGCGAGATACAATGACTAGTGGTAATATTGTTACCAATATAATATTGGTTATCATCGTTCACCACCGACGCCATTGCCTGATACTCGTCGTCATAAAATGAGACTTTAGCATCAGGAAAAGCGTCCTGGATAACGTTAAGAAAAGGGCAATCCCGCACACAGGCGACGCTGACCTTATGGTTCGTCATCAGCGGTAGCATCGTGTTTTTTAATGACGTCACAAGCGTCGGCCACGTTGTGAGTAATGCCGATGTGCGCAGTAAATGCCCGCCGACATCCTGCCGCCGGGAAAGCTGGGTTATCAACGTATCAACATCATTACTGGCGAGTGCGGCAAGCGCCTGCTGCTCGTTATCATATTGCTTTATAACAATTTTTACATTGAGACTTTTTTGCATTAGCGCAAGGTAGTCCGCGTTAACGCCCCGATAATTTTCCCCGCTGTTTTGATAGACAATAGGTGAGACTTCCGGTAACCAGGTGCCAACCACTAATGTTTTTTTATGCGCCAACCAGTTTGTTTCTTCCCTGTTTAAGCTGATATTTTGCACCGCAGTATTATAGTTACTTTTTAGTTCAACCTGGCGCGCTGAACTCACATCCGTAGATAATCCGATGGTAAATATGACCATCAAAAAAATAAATAAGCGTTCCAGCATTACTCTACCCTATTTTATTTCTTTGCGCGTAATCATAAATTTCCATTAATGAAGAACAATCTAATTTTTCCATTAAACGACTTTTATAAGTACTGACCGTTTTATTACTGATATTCATTTTACTGGCAATCGTACTGTAATCCATACCATTAAGGATATAACGCAACACTCTCATTTCCTGTGTTGATAACGTATCAAGTTTATCCTGTTCGCTGGCCGATGAACCAGTAAAGTGTTCAAGGGAGAAAGGGAAATAACTATAACCATTTTTGGCGGCTTCGATGGCGGCAAGAATATTATTCATGCCTTCTTTTTTACTCACAAATCCGTTAGCACCGTATTCAGCACTACGTTTACCATAAAAATATTCATTTTTTGCTGAAATGATAATGATCACACCAGCATAGTGCCGCTTGCGTAATTGTTCCAGCACCTCGATGCCACTGATACCAGGAATATCCACATCAATAATTAGCAGTTCAGGTTTGTTTTTTTCAACCACCTGTACGACTTGCTCGCCACTGTCGAGTTCAGTGGTCACAGTGATACCATTAGTATCGAGTAAGTTGCGAATGGCAATGCGGGCCAAAGGGTGATCATCAACGATTATCGCGTTCATTGCGTATAAGAATCCCGATAAATAAAGAGAGGCGATGGCTATAGTGCAGGTGAGTCTTCAATATTACTGATTTATAAGTGCCAGACCCAGGACGCAAATTCTAACATAGTCACGTGTATATTTTATGATTTTTTCATAATCAAGATGAATAAATCATAAAAATAACATTTAGATTTACAAGAATTAAACCTTGAACCTTTCTGTAGATCAAATCATTAACACATTATAGAGGGAATATTCCTACACATGTAGGACTGGTCTTTCATTTATTATGCTTAATTCTTAATAAGGAGAGGAATAGAATTGCAGTGGTAACTATACATCTGGCGGGAAATTCAGTTATTGCGAGTGATTAAACGTTGATGCCCGTCAATCCCTGTGGCTCTGAAACAGCAGAGCCACAGGAGACAGACATTAATCAAGCCTGACTGGGTAATGCTCCAACCGCGCGCGAGTTTTTCACGGTCAGCGTAACGACGGCAGAACATAACAGTGCGGCAATCATAAAGATAAAGGCGCTGTTATAGCTTCCTGCGCTGCTTTGGATCAGCCAGCCGATGATAGGTGCAGAAACAACGCCCGCCATCTGGCCGCCAAAGTTAACGATCCCCGACGCCCGTCCCATAATGTTGCTGGGGATGGTATCCATCAAAATTCCCCAGAACGTCGCCATAGCGAAGAACATGAACAGGGCTGAAATACACTGATAAACCACCGCCATATCTGCGCTGCTTACGCTGAAGGTCAGGTACAGGAAGCCTGCGGCAATGACTGAGGTGACGACGTACAACATTTTACGCATCGGTTTGAATTTATCTGAACAGTATCCGCCTAACAATGTGCCTCCTGCGCCAAACAGGAAGGGAATTGCCGCCATTACGCCGGTCTTGGCCAGAGAAAATTCACGTACGGTGATCAGATAACTGGGCAACCAGGTTGAAAATCCCCAGAAGGTGATATCAAACAAAAACCAGATACTTGCCATTTGCCAGAGCACCGGCATTTTGAGTACGTCTTTAAACGCGATAGCGCTGGTATTTTGCAGCCCCCCCTGATCGTCAACGGCCAGTTCCGCCAGATCCTGCTGCGTAATGGCGGGGTGATCTTTCGGGTTGTCACGCGTAAATAAGTAGATCCCTGCGGCAATAAACAGTCCAGGAATACCCAGCACGATAAAAACCATATGCCAGCCAAAAGCCCCAATAATGCTGGCTGCGACCACAACCGCCAGCGCCGGGCCTAAGGTATTCACCGTTGATTGAATCGCCGTCGCGCGCCCGCGCTCTTTCGACGGAAAATAGGTCGAAATCATCTTCCAGGAGGCCGACGGGAAGCACCCTTCGCCGATACCAAAGAAGAAGCGCACTGCCAGCATTAGCGGTAGCGTCAGCACAGCGCCGGTTAAGCTGGTGAAAACAGACCACCAGGCAATACCAATGGCCATGATTTTACGCGAGCCAAACTTATCCGCCAGTAAACCACCGGGAATTTGAAACGCGGCATAACCAATAAAAAAGGCGCTAATAATTAAACCTTGTTGGGTGGTATCCAGATTTAAATCTTTGCCGATATAAGGGAGCGAAACGCTCATGACCATTCTGTCGAGAAAAGAGAGGAGCCACGCCAGCCAGATCAATGTCAGGACGGTATATCTTGCTTTCCAGGTCTTTGGTTTACCTGAAGGTAAAGATGTTTGTAGGTTCATTGTGATGTCCTTAGGGTGTAGTGATCTACCGCGGCCATAAATAGTCGCGATAGATCAATGCGTGTTTAGCGTTATTTATTAATATTGTTTTCTTATAACCGTACCGCTACAGGCATAACTTTCCGTGCCATTAATTAAGGCAATGCGCCCATTAACCATGACAATTTCAATCCCTTGCGGATACTGATTAGGTTCAACAAACGTGCCCCTATCAGCGATAGTGTTCGGATCGAACATCACAATATCCGCCGCGTAACCCACCTTCAGCAGCCCGCGATCCTGCAGGCCCAGCACCTCAGCAGGTTTACCCGTCATTTTGCGAATTGCCGCTTCCCAGCTCAGACATCCCTCTTCACGTACGTATTTACCGAGCACACGTGGGAATGCGCCGAACACGCGAGGGTGCGGTTTTCCGGCCCCCATTAAACCGTCGGTACAAACGTTTTGCTCTGGCCGGCAGAGAAACTTAATCACATGCTCTTCAGTGCCGTAGAAGTCGACCATTCCGACGGCGTTTTCTTCTTCATAAAGCAGGTCGAAGGTGGCGTTGTAGGGGTCTTTCCCGCGCAATTCACCCAACTGGACGAGGTTCAGACCAACGGCATCCTGATTTTTGGCCGTTTTCACGCTGGTAACAAAAATCTGGTCCAGACCGGCAAAATCGATAAAGTTATCCCAGCCAGGGATGCCCTGCTGAATATCCTCGATCATTTTGGCGCGCAGTTCAGGTGAGGCCAGGCGTTCCAGTAATTTGTCTGTTCCACCGGAGTGGACCCATGGCGGCAGGATCACGCCGAGCATCGTGCTGCCCGCCACATAGGGATACTGGTCGAAAGAGATGCGGATCCCCTCTTCCTGCGCCTGCTCCAGCATTCCCAGCATCTGGTCGATCAGCCCCCAGTTTTTCTTTCCGCAGACCTTCATATGTGAAATATGTAGCCAGACGCCTGTGGCTTTGGCGATATCAATCAGCTCCTGCGTTGAGTTGATAATATCGTCAGCTTCACTGCGCTGATGTACCACAAAGATCCCGTTATATTTCGCCGTGACCTTGCACAGTTCAATCATTTCGGCAGTATCGCCAAAGGCGCAAGGCATATAGATAAGCCCGGTGGAAAGACCAAACGCGCCCGCTTTTAATTCCCGCTCAAGGACTTCGCACATCCTCGCCACATCTTCACGGGTCGAAGGCCGCCCATCCAGCCCCATCGCCTCCATGCGCACGTTGCCATGCGGAACTAAATAGGCAAGGTTTGTCGCCGGATGTCGTGATGCCAACAGATTGAGATAACCGTCCGTATTTTTATATTTCCAGTCTATTTTGTCGGTATCACCGTCCAGTCCGGCAATATTTTTACGCCACGCCGGAATATATTCTTCCGGCAACGGTGCTAACGCGACGCCATCCTGCCCCAGCAATTCAGTGGTAATTCCCTGGCGAATTTTTGCCGACAGCGCGGGGTTAATAATCGCCGACAGGTCAGAGTGCGTATGGGTATCAATAAAGCCAGGACAAATAATTTTTCCCGTGGCATCAATAACCTGTTCATTGACGCCAGCTTCTATTTGACCGATTGCGACAATACGTCCGTCATCAACGACCACATCGGCAATTCTGCCTTCACTGCCCGTCCCATCGATCACATTTCCGTTTTTGAAAATGGTTTTCATCGTTATTCTCCATTGCGGCGGCGCTGCGCGGCACCGCCTGTAAGGTAAGAGGATTTTTATCGTTCTTTTATTGGCGATAGAGTGTCTGGATGATGCTGTAATAGCCGCTGGCCGAACCGGTTAACTGATCGATCTCGATATACTCATCAATGGTGTGCGCCAGATTTTCACGCGAAGGTCCGAAGCCGATAGTTTTAATTCCCGCTTCGCCCGCATAGTGACTACCATTGGTGCAAAATGAGTATTGCGTGATGGTCGGATTAAACCCGGCCTCGCGGACGCCAGCCAGAGCGGCTTGCACGAATTCGTCCGACTCGTCATACACCCAGCCCGGGAAGAAGCGCTCCCCCTCAATGGTGGCACCGGTATAACAAGACTCCTGGCCCACAGCGTAGGAGACACGGGCCTTAAACTGCGGATCCTGCGTGATGAATTCTGCCAGGACATTTTCCAGCGGGGCAATGACGCTTTCTTTGGTTTCGCCCACCAGCAAACGGCGATCGTAGGTTGCGCGGCAGTAATCCGGCACGACCGAGGCACCCGGGTACGGCGAAGATTTAATGTCGGTCAGTTCGAGAATGCCAGGCCCGAGTACGGGGTGCGTTGGCGGGGTAATGGTGCGAATTTTGTCGATCAATTGCGCCATTTTATACACCGCGTTAATCCCTGCCTGCGGGTTGGCGGAGTGCGCAGGTTTACCAAACGTTTCAACCACAATTTCAGCACGGCCACGCTGGCCAATTTTCAGGTTTAGCTCGGAAGCTTCACCGATGATTACGTAGTCTGGCTTATAGCGCTCGCTGACCAGACGAGCGGCAATGCCTTCAAAGCACTCTTCATGCACGATACAGGCAACGTAGATTTTCCCGGCGAAATTACGCTGGTTGTCCTGGCCGAAAAAACCCACGGCAGAGATCATTGCCGCCACGGCGCCTTTCATATCGGTCGTACCGCGACCATAAATCTTGCCATCTTCGATATCACCGCCGTACGGGTTGCGGGTCCACTTCTCTTCGTTCACCGGTACAGTATCAATATGTCCATCGAGGACCAGCGTTTTCCCTGGCTGATTACCCACGATACCGCCAACAATGTTGCCGTACTTATCTACATGGATGTCATCGAACTGGTAATGCTGCATCATTGTTTTTATGGCATTAACCACTTCCCCTTCCTGACCGGAATAACTTTTTTGTTGGATTAGCGCCTGACAGTTTTTAATCACTTCTTCAATACGGTTTGCAGATAACATGGGTTTCTCCGTTCTTATTCTCAATCAGGAAATTATTTGTTGATGCCCGGGTACTGACCGCCCCAGACAATATCCAGATACTGTTGTGGGTCAGTGTCACCCTCAGTACTTATCAACAACACGCGGGAATGCTCATTCAGTCCCAGTTGCGCACGCGTTTGCGCCAGTTCAGGCGAGGACATCAGCAGTGACAGCAGGCCGGTCGTCACCGCCCCGGACTCACCAGAAACGATCTGCGGATCGCCTGCCAGCGGATTACCCAACATGCGCATGCCAAGCGCCGCAACCTCATCCGGGCAGGAGGCAAATGCGGTGGCATAATCACGCAACAGCTTCCAGCCAATGCTATTTGCCTCACCGCAGGCGAGACCAGCCATCACGGTTTGCAAATCTCCGCCCACCGCTATGGCATCACCCTCTTTCGAGCGGGCGGAGCGGTAGAGACAATCGGCAATTAACGCCTCGGCGACGATCACTTTCGGGCGATTTTCTCCCCATGCCGCTGTCACCATTCCCTGAACCATGCCGGCAAACGAGCCAACGCCTGCCTGAACAAAAATATGCGTCGGCGCAACCTGATGCAGCTGGTCGATCGCCTCCAGCATCAGCGTGCCGTAACCCTGCATAATCCACTGCGGGATCTTTTCATACCCTTCCCAGGCGGTATCCTGCACCACTATCCAGCCATGCTTTTCCGCCTGTTCCGCGGTCATGCGAACCGCATCGTCATAGTTCATATCGACGATTTCGGCGGTAGCGCCTTCGTTACGGATCGACGTCAGACGTTGCTGTGAAGAACCTTTTGGCATGTAAACCACGGCATTTTGCTTCAACTGTCGCGCCATCCAGGCAACGCCGCGACCGTGATTGCCATCGGTGGTGGTAGCAAACGTGACGGTTTGCAGATCGCGGCGCACCTCTTCGCTGGTCATCACATCAAACGGTAATTCGCTGATATCTTTACCGACTAATTCTGCGATATGGCACGCCATCGCATAGGAACCGCCCAGCGCTTTAAAAGCTTTCAGGCCAAAACGCTGCGACTCATCTTTGAGGTAGATATTTTTTACGCCCAGTTTTTGTGAAAGTGCCGGCAGCGTATACAACGGCGTTGGGGAATATCCCGGAATAGACCGATGAAAATTCAACGCTTTGACCAACTCCTGGCGGCTAAACGGAGCCAACGGCGCGTTCGGATGTTCGGTAAACGGTGTCTGGTTGATAAAAAATGATAAGTTTTCCTGCATCATAAAACCTCATTGTGCTGGTAATCCATTCCCTGCAATTGATGTCATACAGAGATATTTCCGCTATCGGTAATGCCAATAGAGCAAAATGCTTACCAGCTTTTTATTAATTGAGTAAAATCTTATGAATAATTTAATAAACACTTAAATTTCAATTAAATAGATAGAATGCAATATTTGCAGCCAAAAATATCATCGCGTTAGTTTATCGTTTCATTTTGATAAATTCTCATAATTGATAAATAGTGTGATCGCGGAAGATAAAATAAAAAAAACATACTAAAACAGAGCGGTAGATTGATTTTTCGCAAGTCATTTTTGGATTAGTTCGCCTATTTATCATTTTCCATGAGAAATGCGACACGCGCCGGAGAAGTAGCATGATTTCAGTACTCAGCAATATTCAGGATGATATATGCAATTATGCCGATGCTATTTCTGGCATCACCGGAACGGATGTTGAGATCATTGATGAATCTTTAATGCGCATCGCTGGCACCGGTAAATACCGGCATATGCTCAATGAAAACGTGGCAAAAAATGGCTACATCTACCGCCACGTTTTGCAGGTGCGGGAAACGGTGCTGATCAAAAATCCTGGCGAACATCCGCTGTGTCAGTTATGTGAAAAACACCACTATTGTTCTGAAATGCTGGATTTGAACGCACCAATTTTTCTCAACAATCGCGTCATTGGGGTGATCGG
Organism: Citrobacter sp. Cc139; assembly: GCF_030334645.1. Taxonomy (NCBI): domain Bacteria; kingdom Pseudomonadati; phylum Pseudomonadota; class Gammaproteobacteria; order Enterobacterales; family Enterobacteriaceae; genus Citrobacter; species Citrobacter sp. Cc139. The sequence continues at coordinate 61,883 of NZ_JAOWDM010000072.1, read as the reverse complement.
GATTATTTGCTCAACCCAGGCGCAGCGCGACACCCTCCTGAGCCAGATTGAGAAATTTGTTACTTTCATTGAGCAAATAGCCGTGATGATCTCCAGTAAGGTTTTTGAATGTCTGGAACGTTTACGCGCGCAAGAAAGGCTGGGCGCATTTCGCCGTCTGATCGATGCCATGGACCGCGGCGTCGTGGCAATCGATGGTGATGGTCTTGTCTGGCATGCCAACCATTCAGCCGATCGCATTCTCAATCGCGAGGTTCAGGGATTACCGTTGACCATTGAAACAACCGGGGACAGTTTGTATGGCGATGAGGAGGCCTGGCTGACGCTCGAAGGTCAGAAATACCATGTACTGTGCAAGCAAATTTCGCTCTCGTCTTTGGATAACGATCGCTTAACCATGATTATCTTTCGTGACGCGCACGACTACCTGAGTACCCTTCTTCCATCGCCTTATGAGGCCGACACCCAGGTGCGGTTGATTGGTCACTCCCCCTTGATGGAACAGCTCAGAAGCACCATCGGTAAAATCGCCAACAGCTATGCCAGTGTGCTTATTACCGGCGAAAGTGGCTCAGGAAAAGAGGTCGTGGCATTTGCCATTCACCAGAGCAGCCCCCGTAAAGCCGCCCCCTTCGTAACCATCAACTGTGCTGCCATTCCCGAACAGTTGCTGGAAAGCGAATTGTTTGGTTATGTGCGCGGCGCATTCAGTGGGGCCGACCCCAAAGGCCGCGTGGGAAAATTTGAACTGGCCAACGGCGGCAGTCTGTTTCTGGATGAGATCGGCGATATGCCGCTTCATCTGCAGGCTAAGCTGCTCAGGGTTCTGCAGGAAAAAGCGATCACCCGCGTCGGGTCTAACAACACCATCAATATTGATGTACGAATTATTGCCGCGACTAACAAAAACATTAACGCGATGGTGGAGAGTAATCAGTTTCGCGAAGATCTTTTCTATCGCCTGAACGTGGTCCCTTTGGTTCTTCCCTCGTTGCGCGAACGGCGGGCAGATATTGCGGTCCTCGCACAATATTTTGCCGATGAGTTTTCGGTCAGTTATCAGCGACCATCACAAAAACTTCCCGATGACGTCATCAACCGCCTCTATGCCTGGCACTGGCCTGGCAACATTCGTGAATTACGTAACGTTATCGAATATATTTTCGTGATGCGCGGGGAAGCCGCAGGGATCAACGCCAGCCATCTGCCTCCTTACCTGCTCACCGCAGCTGACAGCAGAAAAACGTCGATGACAGCCCAGCCTCAGCAGCTTGCTAATAAGGGAAAACAAGCGGAAAGGGAGGCCATAGAAAATGTCATCCAGCGATTTGGCGCAAGCGTGGAGGGGAAAAAACAGGCAGCGACCGAACTGGGGATCAGCATTGCCACGCTTTATCGAAAAATAAAGCTGTACGGGTTATGAAGCTGACCTTACTTAACGAAAAGCCCGCGTAATGCGGGCGTCCAGCAGGCACAACAGAGTAAATTAATTCCGTGGCGAATCAATCAAACACGCCATTAATAACGGCAGTGACAATCGCCGTGCTCAGTGCAATCAACACCAGATTGTCGCCAACGACCTGCCATTCATAACCAGGATAATACGGCAGTTGATTCAACATAGAAGGTGGAACGCTTTTTTTAGCGATCCCCGGAGGAAGCGGTTTTCCTCGCGCCAGATTTTTGGCAATGCCTGGCGGCAGTGATTTATACCCTGTCAAACCGTATCTGACAGCATACTGCCTGGCCACGTTATAGCTGATGTCGCTATCCACGTGATCCGGCTTGCCATAATTTTTACGCTGTTCCGTATGTGCATTATTTTTTTGGCCGGCGTTTCCTTTCTGGCTGTTACCACTATTACCTTTGTTTCCGCTATTACCATGGTTGCCACTATTACCATTGCCGTTACCGTTACCGGGGTTAGCGAATACAGGGGTGGCGCACATCGTCATCGCGGCAACGGCGACTAAAGCCGTTGCTAAAGTACGGAGTCTGGACATGATGATTCCTTAAGATGTGGATACATATAAAAATGTAAGGTATTCCATGATGACTTGCTATCGCTATAACTCCGATTTATTGGCAAAAAAAGCGATGTCATTTTGCCAGGCGTAGGCTTGCGAATATCCCCATTTGCAGTTTGCCCCCGCCATCTGTTAACTCAGAACGGCAGAACGCGTATCACATTTCGCCCTCGCTACGGTGGAGAAAAATTAGTCAAAAATGTTGCAAAACTGCTATAAACTCTTTCGCTTCTGTCGACTGGTGTTAAACTGGAAAGTGTGATCTTCATCATAACCTGCTCAAACAGAGAAAAGAGACACTGCTATGCAACATATCATTGAGGGCTTCCTCAACTTCCAAAAAGAGATTTTCCCTCAACGTAAGGAACTCTTCCGCAGCCTGGCATCCAGCCAGAATCCAAAAGCGCTTTTCATCTCCTGTTCCGATAGCCGTCTGGTGCCAGAACTGGTGACTCAGCAAGAGCCCGGGCAGTTGTTCGTTATCCGCAACGCCGGCAATATCGTCCCCTCTTTCGGACCGGAACCCGGTGGTGTCTCCGCCACCATCGAATATGCGGTAGTCGCACTCGGTGTGACGGATATTGTCATCTGTGGCCATTCCAATTGTGGCGCGATGAAAGCCATTGCTGATAGCCAGCCCCTCGATCCAATGCCCGCAGTGGCGCACTGGCTGCACTATGCCGATGCAGCTAAGGCCGTGGTCGAGAAGAAAACCTGGGATAATCCCATCGATAAAGTTAACGCCATGGTGGAAGAGAACGTTATCGCTCAGTTGAACAATATTAAAACGCACCCTTCCGTTGCTGTTGGGCTGCGAAATAATGCGCTGCGTCTGCATGGCTGGGTGTATGACATCGAAAGCGGTGAAATTCGTACCCTGGATAAAAACAGCAAAACCTACGTTTCCCTTGCTGACAATCCGCAGGTGCATTTCGAGTAAACCCTCCACTGGAGCAAGGATGCTCTGGATAATTATTTCCTACTTTTGTGCTATAGACAAAAAACACACCCGGACCTAATTTTTAAAAATAGCCTTTGATGTTTCTGCATTAGTCTTCGCGCATTCATTCAACATTACGACAGATATCATGTACGCAGCAGCAAATTAGCTGTTCGTATGAGATTTTTGTTAAGATGCAGGTAATTAAAGGAGCAGGCGCGAATGCAAACGAAAATAAAAAAAATAATTAAAACATTTTTCTATCATGAGTCGTGGGACATCATGATTCTAAAGGATCATGGCTCACACTTATTCCCCGATAACACTCTGGAAATACTGAGTAAAACTACTGCCCAGCAGTTAACAAAGAAATATACGTTTCAGGCCGACCCTTTTATTGTTGAAAAGGCCGATAAACTGTATGTTTTTTATGAAGCTTTTAGCTTTCGAAATTCGAAAGGTACGCTAAGATGCCGCGTCCTGGATCGTGAATTGACTGAAATCGATGATGTTAAACTTGAGGGCTTTGACGACTTAAAGTGTCATTTGTCATTCCCTTTCCTGATTCATATCAACGATCAGCTATTCATGATCCCTGAGTCTTCAGAAAGAAAAGAAGTCATACTGTTTCAGTCGGTAGAATTCCCGGTACGCTGGAAGAAAATCAAAGTCTTAATATCGGATACTGAAGTAACAGATAATGTGTTTCTCACAATTAATGAAACCTGCTATCTTTTATCCACCACAATGGATAATGAAATCATTATTCACTCTGCTGAGAATATCTTTGGGGAGTGGCAGCGGATTGCCCCCTCACTGAAGGTGAGCAACCACCACCACCGGGGAGCCGGCGCGCCTTACCTTGTCGATAACAAAATGTACTTCCTCACCCAGGAGTGCACACCAGAAACCTACGGAAAATCCATCTACATCAAAGAATTAGTCACATTAAATGATACTGTTTTCGATGAAAGCCTGATCGAGAAAATCAATTCCTCGATCAACCACAGTGATGGTGTCCATACACTAAACTTCTCAAATAACTATATTGTTTATGACTCAAAAATAAACAAGTTCAGTTTGTTGGCGATTTTTAAAAAATTATCATATAAATTCATGATAAAATACAGAAATGTATATCTCTCCCATCGATATAACTGATTCACTGGATTTTCGGGTGACGTTGGTAGAAAATCGTTCGGGTTTCTGGCATTCATCTGGAGTCTGTATGGCAATTCTTGTCACTGGTGGCGCAGGTTATATTGGTTCACATACTGTTTTAACACTACTGGAAAGAGGCGATGATGTCGTTGTCATTGATAATCTGTCGAACTCTTGTCAAGTCTCGCTGGACAGAGTCGCGGAACTCGCCGGAAGGAAACCGACTGTCTATATCGCCGATATTTTGGATCGGCAGGCGTTAAAGAACATTTTCACCCGCCATAACATCACTGATGTCATTCATTTTGCGGGACTCAAATCGGTTTCGGAGTCGATAAAAGAACCCCTCGCCTACTATGAAAACAACGTCACGGGTACGCTGGTATTACTTGATGAGATGCGGGCCGCAGGCGTGAATCGTTTTATTTTTAGCTCATCGGCCACGGTATACGGTAATCCGGAAAGCGTGCCGCTAAGCGAGCAGTCGCGCACGGGCGGTACGACCAATCCGTACGGCACGTCTAAATTAATGGTCGAACAGATTCTGGCCGATTTTTCACGCGCACAGCCCGATTTTCGCATCACCTGCCTGCGCTATTTTAACCCGGCCGGTGCCCATCCATCGGGTCGAATTGGCGAAGATCCTAACGGTATTCCCAATAATCTGGTCCCGTATATCTCCCAGGTCGCGATTGGTAAACTTGAGACCGTGTCGGTATACGGTAATGACTACCCAACCTCCGACGGTACTGGCGTTCGTGATTATATACACGTCATGGATCTGGCGACCGGCCACTTAGCCGCGTTGGATTCCCAGAACAAAGGCGCCGCTTACAAGGTGATTAATCTTGGTACCGGAGTCGGGTATTCCGTACTAGACCTCATTGAGGCGTTTGAAAAAGCGGCGCAGACAAAAATTAATTATCAGTTTGTCGCCAGAAGACCCGGAGACATTGCCGAGTGTTGGTCAGACCCTTCTCTGGCGCGAAAAGAGTTAGGCTGGCAGGCTATCTATAGCCTTGATGAAATGATGCGCGACACGTGGAACTGGCAAAAAAATAACCCGAATGGTTATAACCTGTGATGTTCTCAGCCACGAGCCTGGTCGCCAGGTTCGTGGCTTTACCAGGCTAGCGTGACGTTATTGTTGATACACGATACCAGCCGTTGCTCTGCTTCCCTTCATTGGCCAAGTTGATTCTCGCGGCGCCGGATTTATCCAGCATCGCAACCTCAATCGCATATTGCCCTTTCGCCAACTGCTCCGGCATAGGCAGCGCATAACTAACCTGATGAATTCCAGGGAGCCAATGTCGTATATCATCCGCCGCATTGCCCTGCGCCACCACCTTATTAGCACTGTCTACTACACGAAATGCCAGCGTATAGGACAGATAGATCGGTGCCACTCCATCGTTATACCAGGTACTGTTCAACGTCAGAGTTTGTCCACTGTTCCACACTGACTCATGGCTCAGGGACGCTAAGCGAAATCGGTAGCCCAGTTTGGTCAGCGCATCGTCGACAATCGGTCGATAATCGCTGGGTATCGCTCTCGATTTCAGGTTGATGGTACTGGCATGCTGCTTGAGCGCCCAGTCAAAAATCCCCTGCACTTCGGCGCGCGTATAATGAAAAGAATTCTTCCAGTCCTGCATATACGAACAGATTTCCAGACTCACCGGCGCGCTTTTCCAGGCATCGTTAAAGCCTGCATAACTTTGCTGCGCTGCCAGTAATCGCTGAGGATAGTCATCTTGCATATGATTCCACGAGTCTGAAAACACGCGCAGGTCGCCCCAACAGTCCGCTCGCCACCCGGCCCCACGCGCCACCGCATTTGCCAGGCTTTGCCCACCGCTTATCAGCATAATTTTGGGCGTTTTGGGAAAGGCAGAAAAGTGCATCGCAACGTAGCGATCCAACTGTCCGGTGGTGTATCGCTGCATGAGTGGCTGCAGGTCGGGGAAGTTGCTGTTATGCCACTCTCCCCACGAACCCACCATGCCGATATCAACAAAAGCGAGATTCTCATTACCATCGTAGCGCTGACCCAATGCGTTGAGCAGTCGCTGGCTGTATTCGATAAACAAAGGGTCATCTAAATCCGGCACAAAAGTCTTATTATCAGACGTCCAGGTCCCTTTTACGCCTTTTTTAATCAGCCAGTCGGGAATTTTAGTACCGTCCGCCGGGTCGGCAAGCGCCATAAATCGTAGCCCGACATTCATCGCAGGACGATGCGCCGCAGCGTATTTAAAGGCATCATCCACCAGCGCAAAATTGTACTGGCCCTCAACAGGTTCCAGATCTCGCCAGTAAAATCGCTCATATTCGAACCCGGTATTGGGATAATCCGCCAGACTCAGCGTTTCACCGTATCCCTGATGAAAACTGGCAACGCCAATCCCCGGATTAGTTAACGGCCCCGTCAATGCTTTGGGAGTTACGGTCGTTAATGCGGCCATGACCGACAGCGGGAGGAACATACCCAATAGCGCAGAAACCCATTTACTCTTCATCGCAGTAACGCCCCCCACTGGTTTAATCACGCTAGTGGTTTTTCAGATTTAACCACCAGTCCCAAATACCGACGTGAAAATTTTGGAATACATCAATACCTAACGCTGATTTGATCATATACAACGTCAGCAATACGCAGCAGGTGACGAACAGCACGGCGATCAACAGCAAAAAAGTGAGCAAGATCCGCGATAAAGTCGATTCCTGGCGATGCTGGCGGCGTAAATCTCTGCCAAACAAAAAAACCAGATAAAAACGTTTACTGAAAAAAGGAAAACTCCGGCGAATATCAATTTGATGCCGTGACGCCAATGTCGAGGCCAGGATCGCGTTTTCTACCCCTGCTTTTTGTTCCGGGGTCAACCCCGCCGCTATTTGCTCATCAAGGTGAGCGTAGAATCGCTCGATGACGGGAGGACGATTTTGAGGACTGGTCAAAATTAACCTATATCTTTATCAATTGAGTGATAGACGTTGACTGTCTTTTTGGCGATTTCATACCAATTATAGTTTTGCAAATATACACGATAGTCCACGCGATTGGCTGTCACCCACTGGGTTAATTTCTCGGCCAGACTGTTCACATCCCCGACCTTAAAATAGGCTTCGGCAGGTAGCTGAACTTCCAGGTTCGCCGGAATATCACTGACCACGGCGGGAAGAGAAAAGGACATCGCTTCCAGCAACGCAATAGGCAGACCTTCGTGATATGAAGGCATCACAAACAGTTTCGCCTGTGAAAATACCGCCTGCAGCTCATCACCGCGTAAAAATCCGGTCATCACGACGCCTGGCGTGTCGGCGGCCTGCTTTTTGAGGCGAATGCTGTATTCAGTCGGATGATCCGCATCGCCAATTAACACCAGCGGCATGGTCAAACCGCTTTGTTGATAAGCGGCGATGGCGTCATGCATCCCTTTTTCTTCGACAAATCGTCCAACCACCACAAGATAATTTTTCGGCTGTAGCCTAAAGCGGGAGAGCGTATTTTCGATAGTCAGCTCAGATAATAACCGCGGATCGTTCACACCGTTGTGAATTAAATGCGCGTCATAGCGACCATGTTTTTTCTGGATCAGTTGATTAATCACCTCAGAAATCACAATCACCTCGTTGGCGTATCTCACCGCCCAGCGTTCACCCAGCAACAGTATTTTTTTGGCAATGAAACCCCATTTCTGACGATCGTAGTCAGGCCCATGGTGGGTAAAAACGACCTTTTTGCCTAAAACACGTAATAATGGGATCACAAGGCCTGGTCCGATAGCATGCACATGCACAATATCCGAATGGTCGAAAACTGTCCTCAATGCCGCCAAAACGGAATGAACAATCGCTTCCAGCGAACGTTTTTTGGGCGCCCACAGCGCATAGGTTTCGACTTTCTTATACGTTGACCGTTTGTAATTCACATACGGTGAGCGAGCGATAACACAAATATCAACATCGAGCTGCTGCTTAATAGCAGGATAAAGATTCTGGCAGTGAGTCTCCACGCCGCCCAACACATCCGGAATACCTCGTGTGCCAAAAACCGTTATTTTTTTCATACTATGGCCTGCTCAGCAGTTCTTTATACAGCGCCAGTAAGGTATCCATATGTTTACTTAGCGCATATTTTTCACTTAACCGCGCACGACCATGTAACCCCATAACCCGCGCTTTCTCTGGTGCGTCAGCCAGCGTATCCATCGCATTCGCCAACGCTTGCGCATTGCCCGGCTCGAATAAAATCCCTTCGATACCGTCACGAATTTGTTCCGGGATCCCGCCAATGCGCGATCCAATCACCGGCTTACCTAAAGCCATCGCTTCTAATATCGCCATGGAACAGTTTTCATAACATTCAGAAGGAAGGATCACCGCCCGCGCATGCTTAATAAGCTTATCGAGGGCCTCCCCTTGCTGCACATAACCTAAAAACTCGACATCCGGGTATTGGGCGACTAACTCGTCATGTAGCGGACCGTGGCCCACAATTTTTAACGGTGCTTTGTTCTGCATTTTCTTATGCGCCGCCAGCAGCGTTGCCACCCCTTTTTCACGGCTCAGGCGACCAAAGAACAACATATAGCCTTCATCGCTTGTCTCATCCAGAGGACGGCTGTCATCGACCCCATTAACGATCACATCAATGCGGGAATTCGGCAGCGTACGCAACAACACGCCGCGTAAAAAAACGCTCGGCGAAACAATCACATCCAGCGCCTGGTAATTTTGCGCAATGTATTGCCAGGTTGCCTCCAGAGAGAGCAATAAGCTTTTTGAGGCGGAACCTTCCTGACAACGATACCTGAAGGCATTAAAAACCGTGCCGGTGATACAGGCATCACACACTTTGCCGTCGCGCAGCATGGAATATGCAGGACATACAATCTTATAGTCATGCGCAGTCAGTACCGTTTTGCAGCCAAAATTGCGCGCAACTTTAATTATCGCTGGCGTTAACTGGTGGTAGATATTATGAAAATGAACGATATCCGGGCGCTCTTTTTGCAATAACGCCAGCATTTTTTTGCAGGCCTGCGAATTATGAATAAAGTTAACCGCCGTTTTGAGCCCGCCCAACAAATTACTTTCTTTGTGGTAGTCCACATTGCTGACAAAATAATCCGCATAGTCCGAAGGGAAATTTTTCTCATGCTGCATCGAGAAATCAATCACCTGCACTCCGGCCTGTTTCAGCATATCGCGCTCTTGAAAATAAACTGTTTCCGCGCCGCCTTTGATGAAAAAAAACTTATTTACTAATAAAACTTTCATGGCGTCTGCCTTAGTTATTCATGAATGATTTTACTGTCAGGCGGAGTCAACGGATCGCGTAGCGGATGTGTCAGCCCTTTAACAAGCCCCGCAGAAAGCACAGCTAAGTTCATCACGCTTTGCAGACCGTTCAATAACGACCGATTCTGCACGGTTTTCAGTATGATAAAGGCAAGCAATGGCAGAAATGCGATATCGAAAAGCTCAAGATTAAAGGTCACCACCGCAATGAACAAAGCAACCAGGTAAACAGCAAATATCGCCTCATTTTTAACCATCTTTAAGGCGTTGATGAAATAAGGTTTTCCCCAGGCGCAGCGTAAAAATTCGCCCGGAGCCTGATAGTATCCGCTTCTCCAGCGATGCTTCAGCATCTGAAAGGTCGGCATGGTATGCGAAGTATGAATGAAATACGGAATATTCAGACGACGTAGTTTATAACCCGCGTCAAGTAAACGCAGGCCGAGTTCGGCTTCTTCATAAGCGTGCAGATTACGGTTGGTAAGATAACCAATTTTCTCAATGGCGGAGCGGCGATATAGCCCCCCGCCGCCTAAATGGTCGCTATCCCCTACGGGATAGATTTTATTAATGCGTTGCTTACGCGATTTAAATTCATAGTTAACGGCATCGTCCATTTCGACGGTTCCCGCTACGCCTGCATATTCCGGTTCAGCCTGCAAAAACGCGACAGCCTGATCCACAAACCCTTCTTCCAGCTCCATGTCGCCATCCATCAGCAACAGATATTCCCCCTCACTATAAAGGTAACCCAACTGATGTCCGACGCCACAGCAACGATCGCCAGGATCGGTTAATGACACCACAGTCACCCCTTTATCGATCGCCAACTGCTGGGTGTTATCCGTTGACAGACTATCTGCCACAATGATTTTATGTGGATAATCAACAAGCTGTTTCCGGATACTATCAATTGTTTTCTCAATACATTCAGATTCATTGAGCGTTTTAATACTCACTGAAATAAACGGTTTATTGTCCATACAATTACCCTACGCAGCGAAGGACGGTTCGACGAATCACTAAACTTGATCCTAGTGATAAATAGAACAGGAATTGTAACATCGGTATAATCATCAGTATCTGGCTGTAAGGTAAGCTAATTAAGCAAGCAATCGCAAAAGCATTAAATGCCGGAGCAAAGCTCAACAACTGAAGATCCTGCTGGTCCAGTTGTTCAAGCATCAGTAAAGGCTTGGGCTGACATATTTTCAGGATATAAATGAATAAGCTAATGAAGAGTAACGTGCCAATCACCCCCACTTCCCACAGCAGCATACTCAGAGAAGTCGAGTCGAGGATTAAGTTATAAATAATATTCAGAAAGCCTGGCGAAACCGTACTACCACTGTTAGTGGCGTTGAGTCCATAGCCAAATAACGTTCCTGAAAGTCCCCACAGATCGTTATTTTTTAGCCAGAACAGGAAGGTCGTAAAGCGCCCTAACTCCCCGGTAGACATAATGTAGTTCGGGTCAAAAATATAGCTCAAAGAGTCGATGAAAATACTCAACGAGCTTTTCGACGGATCGCCGCCAAACGCAGTAGAATAATAATACGCAAGGATCACTATCGACAGGCTAATCAGCAGCAACATCCCCGCCACAATAACCAATAACGTCTTCAGATTAACCTTACTAACGTCTTTAACGTAGCTCGGTGAGATCCACACCCACGCCAGGAACAGCGGCGATAGCAGGATAACGAACTTTACTTCGCCAATAATACATAGCCCGATCCCGAGAACAATGTGTAACGCCATGGATTTAAACGTGGTCAGTCCGTGCTTATACTCAGAGACCTTTAACAACATAATCAGCAGGCAAAACAGGCCCATCGCAGCAGTGTTACCGCCCCCCATCGGGTCGCCGCCAAACGTACCCACCACGGAATCCCATTTTTCATCTTCACCACGCACCGAGACACGCTGGGGAACAACCAGTAAAACCTGATAAATCATTACCGGGATCTGCGCGTAGAACACCCAGTACAAATAGCGAGTCACGCGATAAATCTGCGACTCCCGGCAAAATCCCAGCAGTAAACAGATCATCACCAGCGACAGTGCGATTTCATTTTTAAAGGCCACAATCGCGACGGTGATACCGCCCTGAATCAGAGTTGAAGCCCCGGCCAGTATCAGGAATGAGAAATACAGCGCCAGCACAATCGTCTCCTGCGCATCCAGACGCAGCGAGCCATCCCGCGTCTGCATCACCAGTAATCCCACCATCAACAGGGTCAGAAAAAAGGGGATCCATAGCACCGACTGTATGCCGGTAAAGTATTGCACCAGGCCACACAGGATCAGGGTAACGAAGGTATAACCTTGTAAATAATATCCGGTATTCAGCGTCATAGTATCACCGGCCTGTCTTTCAGCAGATTAGCCCGCTTGTTCATTTTCAAATAAATAAAGGCGTAGCGAATAAATGTCAGTGAAGAAAACAAAATCACCGACGTTGCATAGTCTTTATAAAAATAGGGCGTCACGACAAAAGCGAATAGCACAATCGCCAGTTGCTCCAACTGGATGCGCAGAAAATAGCGATGGGAGCCAAAAATAAGCTCTATGACCGTCAGGGGGCTTATCGCCAGCGCCGGGAACAGGTAGGGTAGCATGTAGCGTGACGTTTCAATGGAGTTAATCCAGTCTTCGCTAAAACCAAGGCGCATCACAATCGGGTAGAAAATAAACACGCCAAGAGTACAGATAACCCCCAGCACCAACAGCAGCATCCGTACCCGGGTATATTCCTGATAATTAAAGGTGTTATTTCTAAAATCGATAGACCACTTGGAAAAAATAGTATTACGCACCGCGTTCCCGATGATCACCACCGGCGCCAGGCAGAAGCGGCTGACCACGGAAAAATAACCGGCTGTCAGCGCCGAAAACCAGAAGTTAATCAGCATAATCGGCAGATTGCTGCTGGCCATCGCCAACACCTCAGCGCTGCCAACTTTAGTGATGTGATGAATATTCTGTTTAAAAAAATGCCAATTGCTGACGGGCCGTAAATGTTGCGCCGCCACCAAACGAATATCAAACGAATGCAAAATACAGCTGATGGTCAGTACCATCGTCGCGCAGGCCCATGACCAGTAGAACAGTTGCACATGGTGCGTAACCAGTATCGAAAGTAATACCACCACAGAAACAGAAATGCGCTGGAAGATCAGAAAACGAAAGTTAGCTGTGCGCAGCGCCAGGTTTTCCGAGATCAGAACCCACGCCGTAGCAAGCGTCAGTAAATAGAGAAACAGTATGCTCTGGTGAAACAACCACGCGGTCAGTACAGCGTAGGGTAAGGCGATAATCGTGCTTTGTATCAGGCAAAACACAACATTCTGTACCAGTTCGTCGTCCTGCTGTTTAGGAATTAACAGCTGTGATGCAAAGGTACAGACCTGAGCACCCACCACGGCAATACTGTAGTTGAGCGCATAAAGCCCCACTTCAGCCATATCGTACTTGTGTGAGATCAACCAGATAGACAGCGCACCAATCAACTGCGAGATGACTGATGAACCGGCTATCGTGGAGGCGCTCTTCAGTAGACTCATACGCGGCCTGGCGTTGTCATCAGTTGATCGGTGCTGAAGTTCAGTGAACGCAGGCCCTCTTGCGTTTCAAGGTCCTTTTCTTCAACCGCATTCAGCACAGCGCCAATCACAACGCCATCATTTTCCTCGATCTTATCCAGCGCGTTGGCTATATGTCCCGCCGAACCCGAGCCGGCTTTCACGATGAAAATAACGCCATCAACGGCGCGTTTGATCAATTGCACGTCCTGACTCTGATTTACCGCAGCCACATCGATAATGATGCGTTGATAGTGGGATTTCAGTTCGTGCATTAACGGCTCAAGGTGCCCGGACGACAACATCAGCAGAGAAGAGATGGTGGTCTTCCCGTGCGGGATAAAATCGAGATTATCACTGAGCTTGATCCGCGCCTGTTCAAGCTGGGTCTCCCCACGCAGCAGTTCCGCTACGCCTGCGGACGTTGCCGATGCCAACTCGGATGAGAGTCCGTCAGTATTGAAGAAATCCGCATCAATAAGCAGCGTTTTCTGATCGAAACTAAAGGAATTTGCTAACAGACTCGCCAGCAAAGAGCGCCCTTCACGGTGCTCCGTCGACGCCACGGCGAGCGTCTGTAACGGTCGATTATCCAACATAATCCGGGTACGGATACCGTGCACAATATCGGCATTCAGCGGGTTCTTCAGGATCATGTCCCGCACCTGCGCGCGCCCTGAGGTTCCGCTAAAACGACGGATTTCGCCCAGCGGAGCAACGTTCAGGCGTTTTTTCATACGACTCAACGTACCGATTGAGTTGTCCATCGCCGCTTTGACAATGAAATACATGATACTGAACACCACCACCAGCAGGACCACCATCGCCAACAAGAGGGATTTATTCGGCTTCGCTGGTTTTAGTGCGGGAACGGCAGGATCATATAACACCGCGTCGGCATTTACGCCGGACAGCGACAGTTCCTGAGTACGTTGATACAGCGATTTATACAGATCTTCCATTTTATCTAACGACAGCTTTTGGCTATTCCAGGCATCACGTTTTGAGGCCATTTTCTGGAAGATCTCTTTCTGCTGCGCCACCTGCTGCTGATAGTTCTTTTCATCCGCCAGCGCCGCCAGATATTGCTGACGTAACCCCACTTTCAGCTCACCCAGAACCCGTCCGGTTTGGCTTTGGATCGACTGGACATCCGCTTCTGCTTTTAAAATAGCGGGATTTTTCGGCCCGTATACTTTGCGCAGTTCAGACAACGTGCGCTGCGCCTGAATTAACGCGATACGTAAATCCTGAATTTGGGCGTGGTTAGAGACCGAAGGTAGTGAGATAACGCTCTCCACCGACCGTCCTCCGCTATTCACCTCGTTATAGACAGATTCTGCGGCAACGCGACGTTGGGTCGCATCAGCCAGACGATTGGTGACGATACTTAACTGCTCGGTTTCAAAACCATCGATACCGCGAAAAGTCAGCAGCCCGGCGTTTTTCAGATAGCTGTCCATTTCCTCTTTTTGTTTCGCTATCGACTTCTGAATCTCTTCCATTTTTTCAAAATTCAGTTCGCGGGCTTTCTCTACTTTCAGGCGCTTTTGCTCAACCGTATAGTTGATGAAGGCCTGCGCGACGCCGTTGGCAACGTCAGCAGCCATCAGCGGCGAGGGGGATTCATAGGTGATAGACGCCAGGTTCGTTGTACGAATACCGATGACATTCAGGTTTTTCGACAACGTTTTCAGCGCTTGCTCCATCCTCAACTGCCGGCTCTCATTGCTTTCCGCTCCCTGGGTACCGGCTTTTTCCCCGGTAAATTCCGGGTTTTCATCCAGTTTCATATCGCGGACGGCTTGCTCAAGCACAATACGCGAATGCATCAACGCATATTGCGTTTCATAGTAACCACTGCGCGTTGAATCGAAACCATCAACCTGTGGGAATGGAGAAACGTTATCGGCCTGGGCTTTAATCAGTACCGTCGCCGTTGAGACATACTTTGAGGACATCATGCTGATTAATGGGTATGCCACGACCCCGGCAACGATACCGGCCAGTGCGATTTTCCAGGCGTTCTTTTTCAGCTCTTTGGCAAAGCGGGAGAATTCAACCGTACTTTCTCGTTTTTTGCCGTTTTCCACTATAGATAGTTTCATCGTCAGAAGAACCCCATGCCAATAATCACGACATCCCCAGGATGAACAGAGTGCGTTAAATCGACATTCTCAAGCAGCTGATTGCTCCCCGACAGGCGAATGTTGATATCTTTTCGGTCAGCACGATCTGTAAATCCGCCCGCCTGCGCAATTGATTTCTCGACGGTAAGACCTGGCTCCCAGGCAAATCCGTTCGGGCTTTTCACCTCACCCGAAACATAGTATTTACGGAACTCGGCAATACTTACCGTCACCATCGGCGTGGTAAAGTAATCTCCCGTCAGCCGTTGAGTTAATTCGTTAGTCACCTGTTCGACAGTTTTATCTTTTAATTTAAGAGCGCCCACAAACGGGAAATTAATCTCCCCGCTCTTATCCAAAATAAACCGCATCGTCATATCAGGTTGACCGTGAACAGCGATATTGACAGTATCCCCCGCCCCAAGCCGGTAATCCTGCTGAACAGTAGCAGGATCATCCATTAATCTCGGGCTGGACGTTGTGCATCCGACCACCAGGATACTGAATAGCAAAAACGCGCACAGTTCTATTATTTTCATTTTAGATCTGAACCTTAGCTTTAAGCATAATCATAGAATTATCATAACCCAACGTTCTAATAACTTCCTGGTTGTCGTTGGGACCGATATAAAACGAGTCAGTATCCTTATTCGAATTCAATGTATCTAATTGATATTTAATCTCAAAATTAACCGATGGCGTATAGTCGTAGCTCATGGTTACGCTAAATACCCCATCTTTATCATGCCGATCCTTGTTCTGTTTTTTATAGTCTTCCGCAGTGTATGAATAATCCAGCAAAGTCGAAAAACGATTACCTAACCAGAAATGCTGGTAAGAAATGCCATACTGGGTCACTAAAATGTATCCCCCAACCTCCGACGGGTCTTTAATACTTTGTGCCGAGTGGGCTGTGAAAACCGACTGTTGCAGCGGCTTCCACTCTGCTTTTATGTCCCAGTTGAGGCCATTAAAATCATGCGAATTTGTGCTGTTTTCAAATGTTTTGTACAACCATGAAATATTCATGTCGACGTTAGTTTTTCCGGTCAACTGCGACTTCATGCCGTACAGCAAATAGTACTCATTAGTATCTTTTTCTGAGTTGTTGTCATAGCGACGCTGGTTAGTAATAAAGCTATAGCGAAAACGTGTTCTGGAAGTGTATTGGTCAAAAATTTCCGCTACCAGACTATTTTCATGCCATTCCTGTTCCTGAATGTAATGGTAAAAATCCTCACTGGTATCCTGCACATCAGAAGTATTACCGAAAGTCAGTTTTTTGTATAACAACGCCAGTTCCGCTTTGCCACGCCCCTCTGGCGCGCCGTAGCTGTAGCGTAATTCACTGTTGATGAAATTTGTCGTCAACGGTGATTTAATCCCATACTGCTCGAACTGGCCCGGTAAAAAGCCCTCGGTAATGCCGCGGCCACGGGATTCATGCCCAAGCGAATCCTCCAGATTGAGGGTTAAGCCATGCATGAGTCCATAACGCCAGGCCCCGTTAAAACGGAAAAAATGATCGGTGTAGTTATCAGCAGAATCGCTCGAGTAGTTACGGTAATCCCCAGAGTACATCAGTAAATACTTATCCTGACCACGCTCGCCGATCATACTCAGCACTGGCGCTGCGCTCTGAAACGAGGAACCGACAGCATCGCTGTTATGTGGCTGATAGGTCACGTTATCATTATAACCATAATCCACAGCAACCTTGCCCTGGAAGTCGATCCCCGCAAAGCCTATGTGTGATTTCGGTGTTAAATCAGCCCATGCGGACTGCGTTATCACGATTCCGGCAATAACGATTAATTTAGTATGCATTCTTACCGACAAATCCTTTGAAAATGGTTTTAATGATAATTTTTATATCCAGCCATAATGACCAGTTTTGAATGTACTCAATATCGTACTGAACCCGTTTTTCCATCTTATAAAGCGCATCGATTTCCCCACGAAAACCGTTAATCTGCGCAAGTCCGGTGATGCCAGGCTTTACCTTATGGCGGATCATGTAATTTTCGACCTGTTTACGATACTGCTCATTATGCGTAACCGCATGGGGTCTGGGACCCACAATCGACATACTTCCCTGCAATACGTTAATAAATTGCGGAAGTTCATCCAGCGATGTACGGCGTAAGAAACTACCGAATTTCGTCACCCGCGGATCGTTTTTCGTGGCCTGAATTACCGTCCCGGAATTCTCCATAACGCGCATAGTGCGAAATTTCCAGACCTTAATTTTTTGCCCACTCAGGCCATACCTGTCTTGTTTAAAAAAAACCGGCCCACGAGAAGTGAGTTTGATACCAATAGCAATAACCAACATCAGCGACGAAATCATCAGCATAATGATACTGCCAAGCACCAAATCCTCCGCCCGCTTAATAAACGAACCCGCCCCTTCAAACGGTGAGCTAAAGATACCAATGGTTTGTAGGTTGTGGATAGAGCGTAGCTTGGACATATTGTTGCTGTAGGTATAAAAGTCAGGAACAATATAGGTATCTACGGTGGTGTCTGACATCATAGCCAGGAAATGGCGGATGCGGTGCAGCGCCACCATCGGTAAAGCGATATATATTTCGTCAATATTTCCCAGTCGGGCTTCCTCAACCAGATTAATCACCGGGCCACGAAAGGGGCTTTTGATCTTATCAACGATGTCGCCACAGCGCGATAACGCCCGCTCATCATAAAAAGCCAGATCCAATTTGATATTGGCGTACTCATACAGTAACGCGCTTTCCGCGGCCAGACCATTGTCGGTCAAACCAATAATCGCCACGCGCATACTCTTTTTCGTTGAATATTTAAAAATAAAAAAGCGAATGTAATAAAGAAAAGGTAATGGAATGAAGTACCAGTAAATAATGGCAGAATAAAAAGGCGAAGGTAACCTGTCTAAGTAACCGAGGGACGCCGGTTCTGCCACTGTCATACTCACCAGCTCGTTAAAAAAAATAGCCAGCAGCGTACAAAAAAGTAACCGTTTTTGATTACGTAAACCAATCGTTTTAATTTTTTGCTGATAAATCTTGATATATTCAGCAAACAGCAAAAAAAAGACTGAAAACAGAATACTCAGAATAGCAATGGTGTTAAATGGCATCAACCCCAGCAGATGGGCACTAAAAATTAGCGTCACATTAATAACGATAAAATCAACCAGTTTTAAAAAGACTGGATATCCTTGACTGCTAATCTTTAGCGATTTTTTTAGCATATCTCAGCCCATTATCTATTGATATTTAATTATTTTTTTCTCATTTCATGTTGCTAATTATATCACAAGTCTAAAAAACGCAATGACCCATTGTCAGTAAATGTAAAAAATAATGTTTATTAGTGTGACACAAACCACCCACTCGCTCTCATCATTATGATTTTAAAGAAAATTAATGCAACATAAGTTTTAACCACCAAATCAAAAAAATTCATTTTTTACAACAAAACCACCATTGACAATTAACAAAACATAGTCTATGGAAAGTGTTTTATGTATGACAAATTTCACTACGGCTTTGCTTGATTTATTCTGAACCCACTTTTCATTGTGGCTAAACGCTGTAATTAAATAACAACAAATACCTTATGGTGATATTTAAAAATGCAACAATAACAAAGTTAATTACTTTTAATTATATTTGAGCGCCGGGCGCCACAATAAAAACATATCAGGCAACAACGCTTAAAAAGCGCACCCGCACGCTTAACCCACCTAATGTTTCGCTGCGTGCCAGCTGCGGATGCGTCCGGTGTAAGCGAGCAATGTCGTTAACCAGCGCCAGACCAATTCCTGCGCCAGGGACATTGCCAACGTTATCGAGTCGATGAAACGGTAGCATCGCCTGATGAACCATCTGGTCATCTATACCTGGCCCGCTATCCTCAATCATCAGCACCACGGCTTCGCCTTCACGCTGCAGTCGGGCAGTCACCACCCCATGCGCAGGGGTGTATTTCAGGGCGTTATCCAGTAGATTTCCACACAGCTCGCCGAGCAGGACTTCATCGCCCTCAATCCACACCGCGCCCTGTTCCCCCTCATAACCCAGATCGATAGCTTTACTGCGCGCCTGCGCCAGCCGGGTAAAACAGCTGCTTTGCACCACCTCATACAAATTAACCGGTGAGAAGTGCTTTTCTTCCTGCTCTTTGCGCTTCACAGCCGACAGCTGAAGCAGCCTTTCCGTCAGCTGAATAGTGTTATCCAGAGTCACGCTCATGGCCTGTAAACTCTCGAACCATTGCTGAGGCTGCGGGCTGGCGAGGGCTACCGCAGCCTGAGTTTTCAGTACCGCTAACGGCGTTTTAAGCTGATGGGATGCGTCCGCGCTGAAGCGTTCCTGACGAGAGATAAGGCCACGAAGTCGGTCCAGATAGCGGTTGAATGCCACAATCAGCAGACGGGTTTCCGACCACGGCAACAGCTCCGGCAACGGCGTCAGCAGCCCAGGCTCACGACGCACCATCAGCGATGACAACTGGCGCATCGGACGTAGCACCCGACGCAGCAGCCAGCCAACCAACACCAGCGTGAGCATTACCAGCAGTCCTTGCGAAACCCACGAGGAGAACAGCAACTGTCGCGCCAGATACCGCCGCGATTGCAGCGTTTCAGCGACATAAATTTCCGCCATACCGGTAATACCGCCCTCGTTGACTGGCTGAAGAAGACGTGCCACGCGGATTGCCTCGCCGCGATATTCAGTGTGATAAAACCACGCCAGCGCCGGATAAAGCCGGGTGCGCGAGGTTGCAGGCGGCATCGCAGGTAAATCGTCATAACCTGATATCACCTTCCCCGCCGGGTCGACCACTTTGTAATACAGCCTGTCATTCATATTCAGTTCAAAACTGTCCAACACCACCCACGGCACATTCACTTCCAGTCGTTTATTACGTACCACTAACCGCTCAGAGACGGTTCTGGCGGACGAGAGCAGGGTCCGATCATACGCCTGCGTCGCCGCCTGTAACGCGCTGACATAGCTGTTAAATGCCGACAGTCCCCACAGCAACAGCAGCGGTAATCCCAGAAACATCAGCAGTTGCAGATACAACGACTGGGGCTTAACCCATTTCATCGCTACGCTCCAGCACATAGCCCAGACCACGTAACGTGGCGATGCGCACATCGCTTCCCTGAAGTTTTTTACGCAGACGATGGATGTACAGTTCGATACTTTCGGGGCTGACCTCATCGCTTAGACTGAAAACCTGTTCAAACAACTGCTGGCGCGAAACCGGACGCAGGCGACGGTACATCAGCACCGTCAGCAGAGCCTGTTCACGCGGCGTAAGCGCCAACGGCTGTCCCTGTAACATAAAATAGCCTTCATCGTGAAACGCCAGCTCCCCCAGTTGCTGTATGCCTTGCACCTGCCCCGCGCTGCGACGAAGCAAAGCCCGCAGCCGGGCATCAAGCTCTTCGATTTCAAACGGTTTTGCCAGATAGTCATCGGCCCCGACGTTTAACCCTTTCACCCTGTCGGCCACCGCGCTGCGCGCCGTCAACAGCAGAACGGGGAGCGTCTGACCGCGTTTGCGCAGCCGTTGGACGACTTCAAGACCGTCCAGCCCCGGCATATTGATGTCCAGCACCGCCAGCGCATACGTTTCGCTATGTAAAAGATGGTCGGCCGCCAGGCCATCAAAAACGCAGTCGACGGCAAAACCGTTTTGCACCAGCGCTTTCTCCAGCCAGTGAGCTAACTCACGGTTATCTTCCGCTAATAAGAGACGCATATCACATCCTGTAAAGTTTCTGCCGCATTGAAAGGGAATTGAAAGGTTAATGTTTTAACAATCACGCAACCGAACTGCTACACATCGGCTCACATAATCACAAAAATCTTCTTCCGTACCCGAAAATCCGGTTTTCCGGTGTGAGGATAAACAATGAAAAAACAATTACTTCGTACCCTTACTGCAAGCATTTTACTGATGAGTACCTCTGTTCTGGCAGAACAAGCGCCATCGCGCACCGAATGTATCGCCCCGGCGAAACCCGGCGGTGGCTTCGATCTCACCTGCAAGCTGATTCAGGTGAGCATGATGGAAACCGGCGCTATCGAAAAACCGATGCGCGTAACCTACATGCCCGGCGGCGTTGGCGCTGTGGCCTATAACGCAATCGTCGCTCAACGCCCGGCTGAAGCGGGTACCGTGGTGGCTTTCTCCGGCGGCTCCCTGTTGAACCTGTCACAAGGTAAATTTGGTCGCTATGGCGTGGATGACGTGCGCTGGTTGGCAAGCGTGGGCACGGATTACGGCATGATAGCCGTACGCCAGGACTCACCATGGAAGACGCTGAAAGATCTGCTGACGGCAATGGAAAAAGATCCTAACAGCGTAGTTATTGGCGCGGGTGCCTCAATCGGTAGTCAGGACTGGATGAAGTCGGCGCTGCTGGCGCAAAAAGCCAACGTCGATCCGCACAAGATGCGCTATGTGGCCTTTGAGGGTGGCGGCGAACCGGTTACCGCGCTGATGGGCAATCACGTGCAGGTAGTTTCCGGCGATCTCAGCGAGATGGTGCCTTATCTCAGCGGCGACAAAATCCGCGTGCTCGCGGTGTTCTCGGAAGAACGCCTGCCGGGTCAGTTAGCCAATGTGCCAACGGCCAAAGAGCAGGGTTACGACCTGGTGTGGCCGATCATTCGTGGCTTCTACGTTGGACCAAAAGTCAGCGATGCCGAATACCAGTGGTGGGTCGATGCCTTTAACAAACTCCAGCAGACTGAGGAATTTAAAAAGCAGCGCGATCTCCGCGGCCTGTTCGAATTCAACATGAGCGGTAAGCAGCTCGACGAGTACGTGAAGAAGCAGGTCACGGATTATCGTGAGCAGGCGAAAGCCTTCGGTCTGGCGAAATAAGCGCAGAGGCAAAGATGATGAGCGATCGTATTTTTGCAGGTATCTGGCTGTTGCTCTGTATAGCCGGGCTGTTCGTGGCCTGGCAAATCACCAGCGAATACAGCTATGAGCCGGTTGGCCCGCGTCCCTTTCCGCTGGGCATTATCAGTCTGATGCTGTTATGCGCCGTGGCGCTGCTGTTGCGCCACCCGGACACCATCAGTTGGCCTCGCCGCCATGTGCTGCAAAAGCTGCTGACGATGGTGATTGTTCTGTTGATGTACGCC
This sequence comes from Citrobacter sp. Cc139, assembly GCF_030334645.1. Taxonomy (NCBI): domain Bacteria; kingdom Pseudomonadati; phylum Pseudomonadota; class Gammaproteobacteria; order Enterobacterales; family Enterobacteriaceae; genus Citrobacter; species Citrobacter sp. Cc139. The sequence continues at coordinate 39,581 of NZ_JAOWDM010000072.1, read as the reverse complement.
TGGGGTTTTGAATGGCTCGGTTTTCCCATCGCCACCGCCATTCTCACTGTGGTGATTGGCATGCTGTTCGGCGCAACCATTCCGGCTGCGGGTATTTCCGGCGCGGTGCTCGGCATTCTGTTGTGGTATGCCTTCGACCGGCTGCTTGACGTCACCTTACCACTCGGCGCCTGGCTGGGTTAACGGAGAAACGATGGATACCTGGATTTATCTTTCTCAGGGTTTCGCGGTGGCGATGACGCCGGAAAACCTGGTTATCGCCTTGATTGGCTGCTTTGTCGGCACCATCGTCGGGCTGCTGCCCGGCCTCGGGCCGATTAACGGCGTGGCGATCCTGCTGCCGCTGGCTTTCGCTTTGCACCTGCCGGCTGAATCTGCGTTGATCCTGCTGGCGACGGTCTACATTGGTTGTGAATACGGCGGGCGTATCTCCTCCATCCTGCTGAACGTGCCTGGCGATGCGGCAGCGATTATGACCGCGCTGGATGGCTACCCGATGGCGCAGCAAGGGCGTGGCGGCGTTGCGCTCTCTATCTCGGCGGTCAGCTCATTCTTTGGTTCGCTTATCGCTATCGGCGGCATCATTTTGTTTGCCCCAGCGTTAGCCCAATGGTCGCTGTCCTTCGGCCCGGCCGAATACTTCGCCTTAATGGTTTTCGCCATTGCCTGCCTCGGCAGCATGATGGCGCAAAATCCGCTGAAATCATTTCTGGCAGCGCTTATCGGTCTCGGCCTCGCGACCGTCGGCGTGGACGCCAACACCGGGGTTTATCGCTTTACCTTTGACAGCGTTCATCTCTCCGACGGCGTGCAGTTTATCGTGGTGGTGATTGGGTTGTTCTCTGTCTCAGAAATACTGTTAATGCTGGAACATACCAGCAGCGGCCAGACGCTGGTGCGTAAAACGGGCCGCATGTTGTTCAATGCCAAAGAAGGCGCACAGTGCGTGGGCGCCACCCTGCGTTCATCGGTGATTGGCTTTTTCGTCGGCGTTCTGCCTGGCGCAGGCGCCACCATTGCCAGCGCTATCACTTACATGACCGAGAAAAAGCTCAGCGGCAACAGCGACAGCTTCGGCAAGGGGGATATTCGCGGTGTGGCGGCACCTGAGGCCGCAAACAATGCCTCGGCCTGTGGCTCTTTTATTCCGATGCTGACGCTCGGCGTTCCAGGCTCCGGCACCACGGCAGTGATGATGGGCGCGCTGACCCTGTACAACATCACCCCTGGCCCGGCGATGTTCACCGAGCAGCCGGATATCGTTTGGGGACTGATTGCGGCGCTGCTGATTGCCAACGTGATGCTGCTGGTGATGAACATCCCGCTGATCGGCCTGTTTACTCGTATGCTGACTATCCCGCTGTGGTTTTTGGTACCGGCTATCGCGGCAGTCTCCGCGGTTGGCGTGTACGCCGTTCACAGCACAACCTTTGATCTGGTGTTGATGGTCGCCCTTGGCGTACTGGGCTACATTCTGCGTAAGATGCACTTCCCGATGTCGCCGCTGATTTTAGGCTTCGTTCTCGGGGAAATGCTGGAGCAGAACCTGCGCCGGGCGTTGTCTATCAGTAACGGCAGCATGGATATTCTGTGGGCCAGCGGCGTAGCGAAAGTGCTGCTGGTGATGGCGGTACTGGTTATCGTGATCCCGCCGGTGCTGCGCCTGATCCGTAAGCGCAACAGCAAACCACAGGTGGATATCGGTTAGTAATATGCCGGATGGCGCTGGCCATCCGGCATTTTCATCTTAATTCCTGAACTGCATTAAGAACGTGCTCGACAAACCGCGTCAGCTTTGGCAACGCACGCAAATCTTGCCGCCACAGCAGATGAATGGGTCGTGGCTGCGGCGTAAACGCCTCCAGCACCCGCACCAGCCTGCCAGTAGCTAACTCTTCCGCCAACAGCACCTCCGGTTGTAACAACAGCCCCGCCCCCGCCACTGCCGCCATACGCAGGCCATGACCATCGTTACAGCGCAGGATCGCATCGCGCTTCCATCTGACTTCGCCTTCCGCGCCCGGTAGCATCCATTCGTTGCGGGCCGTCCACACGGTGTGGGACAGGCACAAATGATCCACCAGATCCGCGGGCGTGAAGGGGGTGCCATGACGAGCGAGATAATCCGGTGACGCGCAAATCGCCATACGGTACGGACACAGGTATTTCGCCACTACATCAGTCTGATGGATATCGCCAATGCGGATCGCCAGGTCAACTCCTTCATTCACCAGATCGACCATCCGATTGGTCAGATCCAGTTCAATGCGCACTTCCGGCCAGGCCTGTAAAAACGCGGCGGCCAACGGCGAGATAACGCAGGCGCCAAAGGAGGTCGGCGCGCTGATGCGCAGCGTCCCCGCAGGCGCCAGCCGCAGACGCTCCACTGAGCGTTCGGCTATCGACACCTGTTCCAGCACACGCCGGGCTTCTTCAAAATAGACACGACCGGCATCGGTCAGACTCTGGCGACGTGTGTTGCGCTCCAGCAGGCGCGTACCGAGTTGCGTTTCAAGGTGGGTGATGTACTTCCCCACCATCACCGCAGACATCCCCAGTCGCGTGGCCGCGGTGGTAAAGCTCCCGCTCTCTACCACCGCGATAAACGTTTCCATGCCGCGCAGTTTATCCATATTGCAAACCTCTGGTTAGTAATCATCTAACTTTTGGCCAGTTTATCCGATTTCATTTTCGTTAAAGAATAGCGGCTCACACTATTGCGGAGGTGGTTATGAAAATCGTTATTGTTGGTGCCAGCGGTACGGTGGGTCGTGCAGTTACGGAAGCATTAAGCCGTAAACATGAAGTGATCCGTGTGGGCCGCACGCAGGGAGATTACCAGGTTGATATCACCTCCCAGGAGAGTGTCGAGGCATTGTTTGAAAAAGTCGGACGGGTAGATGCGATCGTTTCCGCCACCGGCAATTTGTTCTTTGGGCCGTTATCCACCATGACCGATCGGGATTTTAATCAGGGGTTACAGGATAAGCTGTTAGGCCAGATTCGTCTGACATTAACCGGGCAGCATTTTCTCAATGATGGCGGCTCAATTACGCTCATTAGCGGCATCATCGCCCATGAACCCATCGCGCAGGGGGCGAATGCGGCAACGATCAATGCCGGTCTGGAAGGATTTGTTCGCGCGGCGGCCTGTGAGCTGGGGCGTGGGCTGCGTATCAACCTGATTAGCCCAACCGTGCTCAGTGAATCCGCCGCAGCCTACGACGATTTCTTTCCGGGTTTTGAAAGCGTCCCGGCCGCTACCGTTGCCAACGCCTATCGCCGCAGCGTGGAAGGCATCCAAACCGGGCGTACTTATAAAGTAGGTTACTGATAAAAGCATGACCTTGCCTCTTACGTCATCAGTAAGAGGCAAGCCACTGCCTATTTTCAGGCACCCGTTTCGTTTCTTATTCGCGCATTAATATATTCCACGGCCTGAGAGACATCCATAATGCCGTTAATTGCATTCGTCACACCTTGCCCGATAATAATCTCTGCCTGGCGCAGGTTGAAAGGTTCACCTTTACTTCCCTCAGACTCCCTTATTCCCGTCATGCCTTTTTCATTCAATAAATTAAACCACGGGTAGAGATTGAGAACGTTTTGATCGTGACATATTCCAGACCAGGCGCTATTTCCTCCCAGCAAAACCAGATGGCGCGCAATTTCATCGGAATAAAGCCAATGAAAGAACTGCTCAACCTGTTTTTTCTTTTTACTGTAGCGGGACATTCCAATGGAACCGCCCCCCAATTGTGGAAGTTGCCCCGGAACAGGAGCATAGCCAATAGTGGGCGCTATGGCCGTGTGCGCCACATCGTTGAACAAATTGAGATACATGATCAGCATGGCAAGATTTCCACGCTCAAACTGTTTTACCGCGTCACTCCACCACTCACCTGGCAGATTCACGGCGATAGAAAGCTGTTGTAGATATTGTTCGAGTGCAGTTGCGGCAAGTGAAAGCTCGAGTTGTACCGGCTCGCCTTCGCGCACCAAACGCCCACCGAGCGCGTAGTAACGCAGCAGATACTCGGTAGCAATAAGCCCCGAGCTTCCCAGCGTCACCGCTGTTCCCATCGGGCGCTGTCTGTTTTCTGGCTGATGTAATTGACTAAAGAAAGCCGCTATCTCATCAAATTGCGCAAAGCTCTCTGGCAGCGTTAACTCTTTTCCCGTTGCTTCATAAAACATCCGTTTAATCGTCGCGTCTTCAAACAGATCTCGTCGATAAAACAAAAGCTGCATACTGGCATCAAAGGGTATTGCCCATGCGGTCCCATTCACCATGCTGAAGTGCTGTTGAATTTGCTCAGAGAAATTTTCCAACAGCAATGGAAGCTCAGAAGAGACGGATTCCAGCGGCAAGAGTGCTTTCTCTGCAAACCACGGAAAACACGCCATATCGATTCGCAGTAAATCGTAATAAGGATGTAGATGAAGGTGAGAGAGGATTTCAAAAACTTCATCATAGGGATAAACCGCAAGATTTACCTTAATACCGGTCTGGCGATAAAAGTGGGGTAACAGTTTCTTCAACGCATCAGTCGAAGGACTCGGTAAAATTAACATATTCAGCGTCGCCTCTGTTTCAGGCGGCGGCACGTACTGTCCATTCCAGGAAAAACCGCAATTTGTCAGAATACGATGCTTTTCTTTACTTTTAGGCAGGCGAATACTGGAGGCAATAGTTGTCCCCAGGCGACCATAATCCATCTGGTAGCTGGTGATCCCGTCGAAGGATGCAGGAAGATTATCACTCAGTTGCAATATCGGCGGGCAGGACTGGGAGCTACCAAACCAGGCTGCTTGCGTCAGTGCTCGCGTTCTCTCAGAGTCCTGGACAATAAACAGATCGGGAATTGCCCCGCGAAAAAAGTCAAAAGCGACGGTGTTAGCTTCACTGGCATGTGCAGGTAAAATCGTAAGCTTCGTATGCGGACTTAATTCCCGGCAGGTTTCCTGTATCGCCTGAGTAAAGCTCGCGCTATGGGAAAACTCCAGACGTTCGCAAAAAACACCAATATGGCCCGGCTGCTGCGCCAGCGCCCTCCTCGCTATTTCTTCGCCTGCAGTCACATAGTCAAGGCTAAAATAACAAACTGCGCCGACAGGCTGGCGATATGCAAACAAAATATTTTCCGGGGAAAGCCTGAGCAAGTCGTAATAGGGCTGACTGTCATTCAGGCAACTGACCGAGACAACAGCCTGATAAGACTTTGCCGCCAGCGTTTGCAGAATCTCCAGCTCAAGATTAGGCAGATCGTTGGTCAGGTAAAGGTCGATCGGTTCGCTTAATGAAGGCTGCCAAACCTGATGCAATCCCCGATAGAGTTGAAAGTACTGTTCGGCATTGATGTCGGGCAGAATCAATGCCACTCCCTGACTTTTGCTGGCTCTCAACGATTGCGCCTGCGCATTCAACTGATAGCCAACTTCTCGGGCTGCACGTTGAACCGCTTCAATCTTCTCGACGCTTACATTCCCTCTGCCATTGAGCACATTCGAGACAGTCCCATGCGACACACCGGCAATTCTTGCTATGTCTTTGATAGTTGGCATTTTTACATCCTTCCCCTGATGCTTTGATGCTAGCACGGCGCTCATCAGGAAACTATCTTCAGCACTAAAATTTGAACGTTACAATATTAAAAAGTGCATTTTATAAGCATGTCATAATAAAAGCCTGACGCTATCGATAGACACACCTCATTCACGTAGAAACACTAATACAATGAAATATATGTATAAATTTTATAATCTTTGAAGAGGATCACTTCTGAGGCAAAAGATCGTTGTTCATATAAAACACTGGAACCATAATTGACACGTTCCAATTACGTTTTATTACATAAACGTCTAAAAAAACAACAATCACATTTGTCATTAAGAGGGAAACATGAAGATTCATTTTCTGGGTACCGCTGCATCTGAAGGGATCCCCAATCCTTTTTGCCGTTGTGAGCACTGCCAGCAAGCCCGCATTCGTAAAAGTAAAGACTTACGCACACACTCTTCAGCGATTATCGACGATGAACTGCTCATTGACGTGGCGCCTGAATTCAGCCAACAACTGCTGCGAGATGGCCTGGACGCAACAGAGATCAGATCGCTATTGTTCACACATACTCATCCCGATCATTTCAACGTCGGCGATCTTTTTAGCCGTATGGAAGGGTATGGATTTGAAATTACTCATCCGTTGCACATTTTTGGTAATGACCGTGCAATTAACGGTGCTGCGGAAGTGTTACCAGGCTACAGCGCTGAAAGATTTGCTTTTCATTGCCTGGTGCCCTTCGTGACCGTTGAAACTCGCGGATACCGCATCACTCCGCTGCTGGCTAACCATGCCAAGTGGGAGCTTTGTTATACCTGGTTTATTGAAAAAGAAGGCCAGTCAATTTTCTACGGACATGATTCAGGCTGGTTTCCTGAGCTCACATGGCAGTGGCTGAAAGGGAAAAAAATCGATCTGGCTGTCCTGGAGTGCACCTACGGTTTTAATGGTGATAATCGTACAAATAACCACATGAGTCTGGAAACCGTCTTCGCCGCCAGAGACAGGCTTGCGGAACTCGGTTGCCTTGAGAAAAATAGCCAACTTATCGTCTCGCATATATCACACAGCGGAGGTCTGCTGCACGACGATCTCGTTGCGGCATGCGACAAAGAGAACATTCTTGTCGCCTGGGACGGGCTTAACCTGAGCATCAACCAGTAAGGATATGCAATATGGACCTTAATAAAACACCACGCCTGTTGATTATGATGTTCATACAATATTTCATGCAGGGTGCCTGGAATATGACCATGGGGCTGGTATTGAGCACCTATGGTATGGCAACAATTATTGGCTCATCCTATGCTTTGCTTGGCCTGGCGACTATTCTTTCCCCGCTATTTATTGGCATGGTCGCCGACCGCTTCTTTGCGTCACAAAAAGTCATGGCGATCCTGCATTTAATTAATGCTGGTGTACTGTTGTTTGTTCCGCAATTTATTGAGGCACAAAACACAGGTATGACGTTAACCATGATTTTCCTGGTTGGTCTGCTGTTTTATCCAACAACTGCGCTGGCGAACAGTATCAGTTTCAGCCACATTAACGGAGTAAAATATTTCCCATTTATTCGTGTATTCGGCACATTTGGCTTTATGGTCATCGGCTTTATCATTGGTGAAATGGGTTATTCTGGAAATACCATCACCTGGTATATTGCGTCGGCCTCCGGTGTTGTTCTCGGCCTGTACTGTTTTACGTTGCCAAATACCCCGCCAAAAGCAAAAGGAAGCGTGTTTACGCTTCGCGATCTGTTATGTCTGGATGCTCTGGCGCTCTTCAAAGACCGCAGTTTCTCGGTTTTGATGCTCAGTATTTTTGTCCTGATGATCCCAAAAACGGCTTATTCCGCCTATATCCCGGTCTTTTTAAAAGCGCTTGGATTCGATAACGCCGCCTCAATGATGCAGGTTGGCATCGCCTGTGAAGTCATTTTCATGTTCCTGCTGTCGTTCTTCTTACTGAAAGCTGGCTTCAAAATCACGCTGATGTTAGGCGCCGTCTGCTGGATCATCCGCACACTATTATTTGCTAATGCCTCGCTGGATGCCAACATGATGTTTGTGCTGATCGGCCTGATGTTACAAGGATTCTGCTGGGACTTTTTCTTTACCGTGGGCGACATTTATGTTGACCGTAAAGCAGCGCCAGAGATTAAAGCACAAGCCCAAAGCTTGCGATTTATCGTCTCCAACGGCGTTGGTCTGCTATTTGCCTCCACCGTATGCGGGCAAATCTTTAACAACACCGTGACGGAACAAGGTCCAGAGGCGTTGCCACAATGGGAAACATTCTGGCTAGTTTCAGCAGGCGTTGCCGCAGTGGTCAGCGTATTCTTCCTGATTTTCTTCCGGGACGATATTTCGAAACGCAAAACGGACCTCACATTGAAAAAAGCAAACTCCTGATCGTTAAAGACTCTCTCATTAAGGTAATTGCATGAATAATCTGGCCGCCATCATCAATGAGCAAGGATTGTTGCCTTTAACTACGATCATCAAAATCAGTATTGCATTTATTCTGGGTGGCATTATTGGCCTGGAAAGAGAATCGAAAGGGAAACCGGTCGGCTTCAAAACCTGCGTTATTTTATCCGTAGCCAGCTGTGTATTAACTGTCGTATCAATACAATCTGCTGAATACTATGCAGAAATTTCGATGAATATCCGTAGCGATCCTATGCGCCTGGCGGCGCAGATTATCAGCGGCGTTGGTTTTCTCGGTGCGGGAGTCATTCTGCACCGACACGACGATGCTATCTCTGGTCTCACGACTGCGGCAATTGTCTGGGCATCTGCAGGGGTGGGAATCACCTGCGGAGCCGGTTTTTATTTTCATGCTGTTTTTGCCACGGCTTTATTTTTATTAGCGATCAAACTAAGCCCATTCATTATCTTCTTACAGACCAGAAACCAGTTTCCCGGAAAAGTGAAAGTGCGGGTTATTCTTGATGAACGAAACGCTGTGGAAAGTCTGATAACCCGCATTCATCAACAGAAAAACATTATCGAAAACATCACTATCAGGGATATCAAGAAGGGCAAAATTGAGGTTAATCTCAAAATCGTAATTCGTCAAAAGATGACCTTGCCCGACTTATATCACGATCTGACTCATGTGGAACACGTCTGCGCCATCGCCCTGGAACATTAATACACCTTATCTTCCTCTTTAAAATCAGGGGCTTTTGCCCCTGAAATAGCCACTCAGTATCCATCCAGCCTCTAAATCCTCACCTTTTGCAATGTTAAATAATTGTTGTTTTTGATCACAAATAAGAAACAAACAAGCTCATTGTGTGCGCGTTTTTCAAAAATGTAGATATTTTTAATTTATGGCTACGAAACGAGCTGCGCCATATCTCCCTGACAATCTACTGAGAGGATCGATTTGATGAACGCACTGACTGCCGTACAACCGAACGCTGAAGATCCAGCCCAGCACTACAGAGGTTTCACACTGAAACCATCAGTCCAGTCTCCACGTCTGCTGGAGCTGACTTTTTCTGCCGAGACCACTGAGCAATTTCTACAGGCCGTCGCGCAGTGGCCGGTGCAGGCCCTGGAATACAAATCTTTCCTGCGCTTCAAAGTGGGCAAGATCCTCGATGATTTGTGCGGCAACCAGTTGCAGCCCCTGCTGCTGAAAACGCTGCTCGATCGTGCCGAAGGCGCGCTGCTGATCAACGCCGTCGGCGTGGATGATGTGGCCCAGGCTGAAGAAATGGTCAAACTGGCGACGGCGGTCGCACATCTGATCGGACGCTCCAATTTTGATGCGATGAGCGGTCAATACTATGCCCGTTTTGTGGTGAAAAACGTCGATAACTCAGACAGCTATCTGCGCCAGCCGCACCGTGTTATGGAGCTACATAACGACGGAACCTACCTTGAAGAAATCACCGATTACGTGCTGATGATGAAGATCGACGAGCAGAACATGACCGGCGGTAACTCGCTGCTGCTGCACCTCGACGACTGGGAACATCTGGAGCAGTACTTTACCCATCCGCTGGCGCGTCGCGCGATGCGCTTTGCCGCGCCGCCAAGCAAAAACGTCAGTAAGGATGTGTTCCATCCGGTATTTGACGTTGACCAGCAGGGCCGCCCGGTAATGCGCTACATCGACCAGTTCGTCCAGCCGAAAGACTATGAAGAAGGCGTCTGGCTGAGCGACTTGTCCGATGCGCTGGAAACCAGCAAGAACATTATTTCCGTTCCGGTTCCCGTAGGTAAATTCCTGCTGATCAACAACCTGTTCTGGCTGCACGGCCGCGATCGCTTCACCTCGCATCCTGACCTGCGCCGCGAACTGATGCGCCAGCGTGGTTATTTCGCTTACGCGAGCAACCACTACCAGACCCATCAGTAAGGGCGAAGGAAAAAAGCGGATGTATGATTTTGTGATTATTGGCGGCGGCATTATCGGCATGTCGACCGCCATGCAACTGATTGATGTCTATCCGGACGCCAGAATCGCGCTGCTGGAAAAAGAGTCCGGCCCGGCCTGTCACCAGACGGGCCATAACAGCGGCGTGATTCATGCCGGGGTTTATTACACGCCCGGCAGCCTGAAGGCGCAGTTTTGCCTGGCCGGAAATCGCGCCACCAAAGCCTTTTGCGACCAAAACGGCATCCGCTACGACGTCTGCGGAAAAATGCTGGTTGCCACCTCCCCTCTGGAAATGGAGCGTATGCGCACGCTATGGGATCGCACCGCTGCTAACGGCCTGGAACGCGAATGGCTGAATGCGCAGGAGCTACGCGAGCGTGAACCCAACATTACCGGGCTGGGCGGCATTTTCGTCCCGTCGAGCGGGATCGTCAGCTACCGCGAAGTAACCGCCGCGATGGCGAAGATTTTCCAGGCCAAGGGCGGTGAGATTATTTACAACGCCGAGGTCAGCGCGCTGAGAGAACACGCCGCGGGCGTGATCGTCCATACCCGTCAGGGGCACGAATATGAAGGCGCAACGCTGATAAGCTGTTCCGGCCTGATGGCCGATCGACTGGTGAAAATGCTCGGCGTTGAACCCGGTTTTATCATCTGTCCGTTCCGTGGCGAATACTTCCGTCTGGCGTCAGAACATAACCAGATAGTCAATCATCTGATCTACCCGATCCCCGATCCGGCGATGCCGTTTCTCGGTGTGCATCTCACCCGCATGATTGATGGCAGCGTCACGGTGGGCCCCAACGCGGTACTGGCATTTAAACGCGAAGGTTACCGTAAACGTGATTTCTCACTCAGCGATACGCTGGAGATCTTCGGCTCTTCCGGCATCCGCCGCGTGCTGCAAAACAACCTGCGCTCCGGGCTTGGCGAAATGAAAAATTCGCTGTGCAAAAGCGGCTATCTACGGCTGGTGCAAAAGTACTGTCCGAGTCTGACGCAGAAAGATCTGCAACCGTGGCCTGCGGGCGTGCGGGCGCAGGCGGTGTCGCCGGACGGCAAGCTGATCGACGATTTCTTGTTTGTCACCACGCCACGCTCCATTCATACCTGCAACGCCCCTTCTCCGGCAGCAACGTCAGCGCTCCCTATCGGTGCGCATATTGTCGGCAAAGTACATGCGCTGCTGGAGAGCCAGAGTAATCCCGGACGCACGCTGCGTGCGGCACGTAGCGTGGAGACATTACACGCCGCATTCACCCGTTAACATGATTAAGACAGGAAGTAATTATGCAACTAAACGATCCAACCTTATTTCGCCAACAGGCGTTGATTGACGGCAACTGGCGTGACGCCAACAACGGCGAGACCATCGCAGTAACGAATCCCGCCAATGGTCAGCAATTGGGTAGCGTACCGAAAATGGGGGCGGATGAAACCCGTGAAGCCATTAACGCCGCGAACCGCGCTCTACCCGCCTGGCGTGCGCTGACCGCCAAAGAACGGGCCAATATTCTGCGTCGCTGGTTCAACCTGATGATTGAACATCAGGACGATCTTGCTCGTCTGATGACCCTGGAACAGGGTAAGCCGCTGGCGGAAGCCAAAGGCGAAATCACCTATGCCGCCTCATTTATTGAGTGGTTTGCCGAAGAGGGCAAACGCATTTATGGCGACACGATCCCCGGCCATCAGGCTGATAAGCGTCTGATCGTCATCAAGCAGCCGATCGGCGTTACCGCCGCGATTACGCCGTGGAACTTCCCGGCGGCGATGATCACTCGCAAAGCTGGTCCGGCACTGGCGGCGGGTTGCACCATGGTGCTTAAACCGGCCAGCCAGACCCCCTATTCCGCACTGGCGCTGGCAGAGCTGGCTAATCGCGCCGGCATCCCGGCTGGCGTATTCAGCGTGGTGACCGGTTCAGCAAGCGCGGTCGGCAACGAACTGACCGGCAACCCGCTGGTGCGCAAACTGTCATTTACCGGCTCCACCGAAATTGGCCGTCAGCTGATGGAACAGTGTGCCAAAGACATCAAGAAGGTGTCGCTGGAGCTGGGCGGCAATGCGCCGTTTATCGTCTTTGATGATGCCGATCTCGACAAAGCCGTGGAAGGCGCGCTGGCGTCGAAGTTCCGTAACGCGGGGCAAACCTGCGTCTGCGCCAACCGTCTGTACGTGCAGGACGGCGTATATGACCAGTTTGCCGAAAAACTCGAGCAGGCGGTGAGCAAGCTGCGCCTCGGTGATGGTCTGCAACCAGATGTCACCACCGGGCCGCTGATCGACGAGAAAGCGGTTGCCAAAGTGCAGGAGCACATCGCCGATGCCCTGGATAAAGGCGCACGCATTATCGCTGGCGGTAAACCTCATGCGCTGGGCGGGAACTTCTTTCAGCCCACCATTCTGGTCGATGTACCTGCCAACGCGAAGGTTGCCAAAGAAGAGACATTCGGCCCGCTGGCGCCGCTGTTTCGCTTTAAAGACGAAGCTGACGTCATCGCCCAGGCCAATGACACCGAGTTTGGCCTGGCAGCCTATTTCTACGCCCGTGATTTAAGCCGCGTCTTCCGCGTTGGCGAAGCGCTGGAGTACGGCATCGTCGGGATTAACACCGGCATCATCTCCAACGAAGTCGCCCCATTTGGTGGGATCAAAGCCTCCGGTCTTGGCCGTGAAGGATCGAAATACGGCATCGAAGACTACTTAGAAATCAAATATATGTGTATCGGCCTTTAATAAAACAAATACTGGAGAACACCTGATGAGCACCAACAAAGAACTCATGCAACGTCGCAGCAACGCCGTTCCCCGTGGCGTAGGACAGATCCACCCTATTTTTGCCGAGCGGGCAGAAAACTGCCGGGTCTGGGACGTTGAAGGCCGCGAATTCCTCGATTTTGCTGGCGGTATTGCGGTGCTGAATACCGGCCACCTGCACCCGCAGATTGTCTCTGCGGTAGAAGCGCAGTTGAAAAAACTGTCGCATACCTGCTTCCAGGTGCTGGCCTATGAGCCCTACCTGGAGCTGTGCGAAATCATGAACAAGAAAGTGCCGGGCGATTTCGCCAAGAAAACCCTGCTGGTGACCACCGGTTCTGAAGCCGTGGAAAACGCGGTGAAAATTGCCCGCGCCGCCACCAAACGTACAGGTACGATCGCCTTCAGCGGCGCTTATCATGGCCGTACCCACTACACCCTGTCGCTGACCGGGAAAGTCAACCCGTACTCCGCCGGAATGGGGCTGATGCCGGGCCATGTTTATCGCGCACTTTTTCCTTGCCCGCTGCATGGCATCAGTGAAGATGATGCTATCGCCAGTATTCACCGCATCTTCAAAAATGATGCCGCGCCGGAAGACGTTGCCGCCATCGTCATTGAACCCGTCCAGGGCGAAGGCGGTTTTTACGCGGTCACCCCGGCATTTATGCAGCGTCTGCGCGCCATTTGTGACGAACACGGGATCATGCTGATTGCCGATGAAGTGCAGAGCGGCGCGGGCCGCACCGGTACGCTGTTCGCCATGGAGCAGATGGGCGTTGCGCCCGATCTTACCACCTTCGCCAAATCTATCGCTGGCGGCTTCCCGCTGGCAGGGGTAACCGGTCGCGCCGACGTCATGGACGCTATCCCGCCGGGTGGCCTGGGCGGTACCTATGCCGGTAACCCGATTGCCTGTGCCGCCGCGCTGGCGGTGCTGAACATTTTCGAACAGGAAAATCTGCTGCAAAAGGCCAACGAACTGGGGCAAACCCTGCGCGAAGGCCTGCTGGCTATCGCCGAAACGCATCGCGAAATTGGCGACGTGCGTGGGCTGGGGGCGATGATCGCCATCGAACTGTTCGAAGACGGCGACCATACGAAACCAGACGCCAAGCTGACCGCGGAAGTGGTGGCGCGCGCGCGTGATAAAGGGCTGATCCTGCTCTCCTGCGGGCCTTACTACAACGTGCTGCGCATCCTTGTCCCGCTGACCATTGAAGATGCGCAAATTCGCCAGGGGCTGGACATCATCGCCCAGTGTTTTGCTGAGGCGAAGCAGGGCTAACTATACAAAAAAGCAATCCGTAGGCCGGATAAGGCGGAGCCGCCATCCGGCACATAGGGTCAATAACAATAATACGCGTGCCCCGGCGCGGGAATGCCGGGGTGCTCTCCCAAGTGAAATACTTTCGAGAGGTTTACAAGATGGGGCAAGTGTCACAATCACATGATTTAGGGGGCGGGCTGAAATCACGCCACGTCACCATGCTGTCTATTGCCGGGGTTATCGGCGCGAGTTTATTCGTAGGTTCAAGCGTGGCGATTGCAGAAGCCGGTCCCGCGGTATTATTAGCTTATCTGTTTGCCGGACTGTTGGTGGTGATGATTATGCGCATGCTGGCCGAAATGGCCGTCGCCACCCCGGATACCGGCTCCTTCTCCACCTACGCCGATAAAGCCATTGGCCCATGGGCAGGTTATACCATCGGCTGGTTGTACTGGTGGTTCTGGGTGTTGGTTATCCCACTGGAGGCCAATATTGCCGCCATCATTCTGCATTCCTGGATCCCAGGCATACCTGTCTGGTTATTTTCTCTGGTTATCACGCTGGCATTAACCGGCAGTAATTTGCTGAGCGTCAAAAATTACGGTGAATTCGAATTCTGGCTGGCGCTGTGCAAAGTGATTGCCATTCTGGCGTTTATTGTCCTCGGCGCGGTGGCGATTAGCGGTTTCTATCCTTATGCTGAGGTTAGCGGCGTTTCACGCCTGTGGGATCAGGGCGGCTTTATGCCGAACGGTTTTGGCGCCGTACTCAGCGCGATGCTGATCACCATGTTCTCCTTTATGGGTGCAGAGATTGTTACCATCGCCGCCGCCGAGTCCGATACCCCGGATAAACACATCGTCCGCGCCACCAACTCGGTTATCTGGCGTATCTCCATCTTCTATCTGTGCTCCATTTTCGTGGTGGTGGCACTGATCCCATGGAACATGCCGGGGCTAAAAGAAGTGGGTTCTTACCGCTCGGTACTGGAGTTATTGCATATCCCACACGCGAAGTTGATCATGGACTTCGTCATTTTGTTGTCGGTGACCAGTTGCCTGAACTCCGCGCTGTATACCTCATCCCGTATGCTCTATTCCCTGAGCCGTCGTGGCGATGCCCCCGCCTTTATGGGGAAAACTAACCGCAGTAAAACGCCTTACGTGGCGGTGTTGCTGTCTACGGGGGCGGCATTCCTCACCGTGGTGGTCAACTATTACGCCCCGGCCAAAGTGTTTAAATTCCTGATCGACAGCTCCGGCGCCATCGCCCTGTTGGTTTATCTGGTGATCGCGATTTCCCAACTGCGGATGCGCAAAATTCTGCTGGCGCGAGGCGGTGAAATTAAACTGAAAATGTGGCTTTATCCGTGGCTGACCTGGCTGGTTATCGCCTTTATTATCTTTGTGCTGGTGGTTATGCTCTTTCGCCCGGCGCAACAGCTGGAGGTTATCTCTACCGGGTTGTTAGCCATAGGAATTATTTGCACGGTGCCCATTATGGCACGCTGGAAAAAACTGCTATCGTGGCAAAAAGCACCCTTGCAAAATACGCATTAAATCTGTTCCCGGCGCACGCCGGGACATTTATTCAGGAGTAAGACCATGACCGCCATTCCCCAACCGACGGCCATTGATGGATACCGCTGGCTCAAGAACGACATCATCCGCGGTATTTATCAGCCTGATG
This sequence comes from Citrobacter sp. Cc139, assembly GCF_030334645.1. Classification (NCBI taxonomy): domain Bacteria; kingdom Pseudomonadati; phylum Pseudomonadota; class Gammaproteobacteria; order Enterobacterales; family Enterobacteriaceae; genus Citrobacter; species Citrobacter sp. Cc139. Next base: position 23,904 of record NZ_JAOWDM010000072.1, on the reverse strand, counting down.
AGAAACTGCGTATGAGCCTGCTGACCTCGCGCTATGAGCTTGGCGTAGGACCGCTGCGCGAAGCGCTTTCACAGCTGGTGGCGGAGCGACTGGTCACGGTGGTTAATCAGAAAGGGTATCGTGTCGCCCCGATGTCCGAGCAGGAATTGCTCGATATTTTCGATGCCCGCGCCAATATGGAGGCCATGCTGGTCGCACTGGCTATCGAACGCGGCGACGACGCCTGGGAAGCGGAGATTCTGGCACGGGCGCATATGCTCAGTAAGCTTGAAGCTGTGGACGCCAGTGAACAGATGCTTGATGAATGGGATCAGCGCCATCAGGCATTTCACTCGGCGATTGTCGCCGGCTGCGGTTCCCAATATCTGCTGCAAATGCGCGAACGATTGTTTGATTTAGCGGCACGTTACCGGTTTATCTGGCTACGTAAAACGGTGCTGTCAGTCGAGATGCTGGAAGATAAACACGATCAGCATCAAACGCTGACCGAAGCGATTCTGGCACGCGATGCCATGCGCGCCAGCGAATTAATGCGCCAGCACCTGCTGACGCCGATTCCAATTATTCAACAGGCGATGTCCGGCAAGCTGCTGACGGAATAAGCCCGCACATCATTATTCTTCCGGAATACGTAACACCTGCCCGGGATAAATTTTATCCGGGCTTTTCAGCATCGGTTTATTCGCTTCGAATATTTTATTGTACAGGTTAGCGTTACCGTAAACCTGTTTGGCAATAGCGCTCAGGGTATCGCCCGCTTTCACGGTATAAAACTGGCTTTCGCTCGCGGGTGCAGAGGTTTTAACCTGATCGTCCACGCTGGCGATACCGGAAATATTACCAATCGCAATCAGGATTTTCTCTTTCGCTTCCTGGCTTAATCCATCGCCAGAAACGGTGGCCTTGCCTTCGTTAATTTGCACGTTCACCTTATCTGCATCAGGGATGCCGGTTTTATTCAGGTGTTCCTGCACCTTCTTCGCCAGATCGGCCGTGTCATGATTTCCGGTGACCGCATCCCAAAGTTTTTCACCTGCATCTTTCACAAAATTGAAGAGTCCCATATCCACCTCGGTTATTAACAAGCAACACCAGGAAGTGTAGCAGAGGAGAGAGGACGGCAAAGAAAACGGCGCAAATGCGCCGTTTATGAAAGGAAGTATTAATTACGCGTCTGTACCCAGAAGGCGTGGATCAAACCAGGAATGTAGCCCAGCAGCGTCAGAACGATATTAAGGATAAACGCCCAGCCGAATCCTTTTCCCAGCAGTACGCCAAGCGGGGGCAGAATAATAGTAAAAACGATTCTCCAGAAACCCATACACACTCCCTACAAGCAAAAAGTTAATCATTGTTTAAAAAGAGATTTTATCTCTAAGAGTAGCCATTCTACTCAAATCCGCCAGCCTTCCCCTGCTGTTTTACCCTCCTTTACGCTCTTTACGCTGGCGTACGTTGGCTTTTTATTTTAGAATTCACTTAATTTAGATTATGCTTAAATACATATGACTGAACTTGAACAACTCCAGGCCAGCGCTGAACAGGCTGCCGCTCTGCTTAAAGCGATGAGTAACCCGAAGCGGTTGCTGATTTTGTGCATGCTCTGCGTTTCGCCCGGTACCAGCGCGGGCGAGTTAGCACGCGCTACCGGACTGAGTCCTTCCGCCACGTCCCAGCATCTGGCGCGTATGCGTGAAGAAGGTCTGATAGACAGCCAGCGCGATGCCCAGCGCATCCTTTATTCCATTAAAAATGCGGCTGTGAATTCGCTGATCGCCACATTAAAAACACTGTATTGCCCATAAGGAGCCATCATGACCATTGGGAAGATTTCCCCGCGCGAGGCGCAGACGCTGGTCGCGCAAGGCGCGAAACTGATTGATATCCGCGATGCTGACGAGTACCTGCACGAGCATATTCCTGAGGCGCATCTGGCACCGTTACCCACGCTTGAGCAGGGATCGTTGCCTGCGAATTTACGCGCCGAGCAGGTGATTTTTCACTGCCAGTCAGGCAAACGCACACAAAATGCAGCGAACAAACTCAGCGCCATTGCCGCGCCTGCGCAGGTCTGGTTGCTGGAAGGTGGAATCGATGGCTGGAAAGCCGCAGGTTTACCCGTGGCAAAAGACAGTTCACAACCACTGCCGCTGATGCGTCAGGTGCAGATAGCCGCAGGTAGCCTTGCCTTACTCGGCGTCATTCTCGGATACGCCATCAACAGCGCCTTCTTCCTGCTGAGCGGTTTTGTGGGTGCCGGGCTGATACTCGCTGGCCTAACCGGCTTTTGCGGCATGGCGCGATTGCTGGACAAAATGCCCTGGAACCGGCGTACTCATTAAGCGGTAATACCTGAAACAGCGCTGTACCCGTCGATTGACGTGATCTATGGTGAGTTGTGCGATAAATAAAGGAGCGCAATATGTTTAAACCTGGCGATCTGGTTCAACCACGCATGGGCGGACCTAAACTGAAAGTTGTCGAAGTCAACGAAGATCAAATTGTGGCGGTACAAGCCAGTAATGAAAGCGGTGAAAAATTCACACTGAAAGCAGCTGACGTGACGCGATATACCGAAGACGGTGATTTCGGCGTTTGCTGAAAACAGGCGGTGAGGTCACCCTCACCGCATTTATAATTAGATTAAAAAGTCATCAAGAGATTTACCGGCAGCCAGCGCCTGGGCAATTGGCTTTGGTGTCCGACCTTGTCCGGTCCATGTTTTTGTTTCACCGTCGAAATCGGTAAAACGATATTTCGCCGGGCGTGGTTGACGTTTTTTGACTGCCCGCGACGTCGCTGGGGTCATACTCAGCAGCTCTTCCGGATTGATCCCATCAGCCTGCATCAGGGCCAGCAAATTATTAATTTTTTCCTGCTGTTCTGCACGTTGGCGCTGTAGCTGTTCTTCTTCATCGCGGCGTTCTTTAGTCACTACTCTGAATTTTTCGAGCATATCTTCCAGCACATCAACGGAAAATTCACGTGCCATTACACGCAGCGAGCGGATATTATTTAAGTTTTTTAACATTGAACTCATATTAACAAAACCTCTTTAACGTAAAAATGGTATCACGCTAAATATTGTATGCAACTGATTATTATTTTTCCAGTCTAATTTTTTCGCAGATTATAAAACAAATAGCCAATCCCGTTATTTAAATGGCTATCCTGAAACCTGACATCAAATATTTTATATTCCCAGGATAGTCACTGTAAATATACTCGCATGACCTCTTAGCGCATCGTCTGATAAACACATCACTTTATTGCCCAGGGCCGGCACGCGCACATTCTGAACATCAGTCAACTTTCAGAAAAGGAGCGCAAAAAATTCAGAAAAACAAGTATTCATAACCTATTGATATAAAATACTTTTAATCAGCAGAACAACGAAAACACCAAAACGAACAAAAATCAAACCAATGCAGAGCATTTTATCGACAAAAAGACAATAAATAAAAATTTTAAGCTAGTTGATAGTTATTATCCAGGCAGATATCCTATTGAAACGCGAAAGCATCAAGACAAATCACTAGCAGTGAAGGTATTCAAAACCTTTTTTCCCCTTTTTACAAGGAGCATTAACATGTTCTCTCCGCAGTCACGCTTGCGTCATGCTGTAGCAGACACGTTCGCGATGGTTGTTTATTGTTCTGTCGTGAACATGTTGATCGAGATATTCCTTTCTGGAATGAGCTTTGAACAGTCACTGTACTCCAGACTGGTGGCCATCCCTGTCAATATTCTGATCGCCTGGCCATACGGCATGTACCGTGATTTGTTTATGCGCGCGGCACGTAAAGCCACGCAGGCAGGATGGGCAAAAAACCTGGCGGACGTGCTGGCTTATGTCACCTTCCAGTCGCCGGTTTACGTGATTATTCTGTTGACGGTTGGCGCGGACTGGCACCAGATTACGGCTGCGGTAAGTTCGAACATCGTGGTATCGATGTTGATGGGCGCAGTATACGGCTACTTCCTTGATTATTGCCGCCGCCTGTTTAAGGTCAGCAGCTATCACCAGGCTAAAGCCTGACACGCCTCTTCGCGACTGGCCCTGCCAGTCGCGTTATTAGTTAGCGTTAACGTCGCCAAATAACCCACTCAGATAACGCTCAAGTGCAATACGCGAACTGAAGCCGTGAGGAATACCATAATGCTCATGGGTCTCTCCGGCTAAATACAACGGGAATTGCTGGTAGTGATCGCAGGTTTTAATGTCTGTCGCAGGTTCCGCCAGTGAAGAGCTGCGCTCTTTAAGCGTGGGATGGATGACTAATGCGGTACGTCCCATACGTGCTTCCCGGTTAACGTACACATAATTTTCACCACGTCGATAGCCGTACGTTTTCGGCGTCACTACATCAACGGTAAAGCCCACTTTTTCAAGTACGCGCGCCACCTCATCAGGTCGTAAATACATATTATTTTCCTCGTTATCTTTTACTGCGGGCTTACCTTACCTGATTCAGCATTAGCAACGCTTTCAGAAAAGTCCATAAACGAGTGAAGACGGTGGGACGAATATCTTAAGAACCGTGCAGATTTATGTCAGCGCCTGCCGCAATTGATAGGCCGCCTGCTGCGCCATTTCCGCTGAGCTAATATTGGTAAATGACAATAATATTCCCCCTTGTCCGTTCGGCGTTATACGCCACTGGCTCAAGGCCTGTACGGCCAGACCTGCCAGATTCGCTTTACGTACTAACGCAACATCGTCTGCGTCTACACTCATCACCAGTTGGATCCCACCCTCTTGCGGGAGCACGCTAAAACCGTGCTCGGTCAGAGCATTTACCATCCACTGACGTCGCTGGGCATAATGTTGACGCATGCGTTTTAAGTGCCGCCAGAAGTGCCCCTCGCGCATAAAATCCGCCAGCGTTTGTTGCCATAAAACCGGAACGCTACAGGCCGCCAGCGCCACCTGCTGGCGAAAATGCTCGACCTGAGTCATGGGCACCACCAGCCATGCCGTGCGTAGCGCAGGAAACATTGATTTGCTGAACGTTCCGGCATAAATCACCCGCTGCGGCGCATCCAGGCTTTTCAACGGCGGCAACGGTTTACCGTGGTAGCGAAATTCACTGTCATAGTCATCTTCAATAATCCATGCCTGGGTGCGGGCCGCCCACTCCAGCAACTGATGGCGACGCTCCAATGAAAGGGCCACACCCAGCGGGCTTTGATGCGCGGGTGTAAGCAAAACAAAGCGCGCCTGCGGGTAATCGCGGATCCCAGCGCAGACATCCAGACCATTGGCATCAACAGGAACCGGCATCAGCGCAATTCGCTCCTGAGCCACCACCGGTCGGATCAACGGAAAGCCGGGATCTTCGACCCACATCCCTTCACCGGGTTGAGACAGCGCGCGCAGAATTAACGTCATCGATGCCGCATAGCCAGAGGTGATAAAAACCTGCTCCGGCTGGCACTCAATGCTGCGTGAAACGCGCAGGTAATCAACAATCGCCTGACGCAGCACCCTTTCGCCGCAAACCTCCCCCACCGCCAGATCAAAACGCGTTTGGGTGCGTAAACGTCGGCCCATCACCCGCGCCCATACTTCACGCGGGAAGAGATCGAGTGCGGGTAGCCCCATCTGAAAAGGTTGGGGTCTGGGATTTTCTCCTGCGAAGATAGCGGGAGCCGCAGGCGCGGTCTCTGGTCGCAACTGCTCACTGACAAAAGTTCCCGCCTGCCCACGTCGAGCCAGCCAGCCCTGCGCCACCAGCTCGGCATAGGCATGTTCCACCGTCGAACGAGAAACCCCCAGTTCCTGGGACCACGTCCGGCTGGAGGGCAATCTTGCGCCTGGTTTGAGTTCACCTGTCTCAATGGCATTTTTTAACTGGCGGGCGATTTGTTGATAGCGCGGCATTTATGGTCTGCTTTTTTTGCAAAAATATGGCCCTCTGTAACAGTCCATTATAGTGCTACATTGCGGGTTATCCAAACGAGGAGAAATACCATGACAATGTTACGCCAGCCCTATTATGAACTCAGTCCTGAAATCTATAACGCTCTGGTTCAGGCCAGCAAAGCGCTGGAAAATTGCGCACTGGAACCTACGCTGACGGAACTGGTTTACCTGCGGGTCTCGCAAATCAACGGCTGCGCATTTTGCCTGGAAATGCACAGTAAGGCGTTGCGCAAAGCAGGCGTTGCGCAGGCCAAACTCGACGCGCTGGCAGGTTGGCGAGTGAGCCACCACTTCAGTGAACAGGAACGTGCGGCGCTGGCATGGGCCGAATCGGTCACTCATATCGCCAGCACCCACGCGGAAGATGATGTTTATCTGCCGCTGCTCGACCATTTTAGCGCGAAAGAAATCAGCGATCTGACGTTTGCCATCAGCCTGATGAACTGCTTCAACCGCCTGGCGGTTGGGATGCGTATGTAATTCTGCCCTGCCGGATGGCGGGATAAATGCCTTATCCGGCCTGGGATGTGTTCTCCTGTAGGCCGGATAAGACGCGACGCGTCGCCCTCCGCCCCCCCCGTCATGCTACACATCCCAGCCCCCGTCACGCTCATCATTCTGCCCTTCATCAATCTAAAATTACCATATCTTGTATGGTTGAATATTTTTAAAACTACATCTAGTATCACTCCTATCAAGACACCTACAATCTGACGCTATCAATCGCGTCGATCTTTTATTTACAAATGGAAATACGAATCATGCGTATTATTATTTACACTCGTAGTAACTGTGTTCAGTGCCACGCCACTAAGCGGGCAATGGAAAGCCGCGGGTTTGACTTTGAGATGGTAAATATTGATTTGCAGCCCGCTCTGGCTGACAGCCTGCGCGATCAAGGCTTTCGTCAGTTACCGGTCGTTGTCGCCGGGGAAACCAGTTGGTCCGGGTTTCGCCCGGACATGATCAACCGTCTGCGCCCACAACCCGATATGGCCAGCGCATGAGTCAGCTCGTCTACTTCTCCAGCAGCTCCGAAAATACGCACCGCTTTATCCAGCGTCTGGGGCTGCCTGCCATCCGCATTCCGCTTAATGAACGCGAGCGGATCCGGGTCGACGAACCTTACATCTTAATCGTGCCGTCCTACGGCGGCGGCGGAACGGCAGGCGCGGTTCCGAGACAGGTGATCCGCTTTTTAAACGATCCGCACAACCGGGCGTTAATCCGTGGGGTGATTGCTTCCGGCAATCGCAATTTCGGTGAAGCCTATGGCCGCGCGGGTGAAGTCATCTCACAAAAATGCGGCGTGCCGTGGCTCTGGCGCTTTGAGCTGATGGGCACCCAAAGCGATATCGACAACGTTCGACAAGGAGTGAGTGAATTTTGGCAACGACAACCGCAGAACGCATAACCCAGCCAACGCTGGATTATCACGCCCTGAACGCCATGCTGAATCTGTACGATAAAGCTGGACGCATTCAGTTCGACAAAGACCATCAGGCGGTGGAGGCTTTCTTTGCCGCCCACGTCCGCCCCAACTCGCTGACGTTTGCCAGCCAGCAGGAGCGCCTGGAAACGCTGGTTGCTGAAGGCTACTACGACGAAAGCGTATTAAGCCGTTACGATCGCGCATTTGTAATAAAGCTCTTTGCTCACGCCCACGCCAGCAGATTCCGGTTCCAGACGTTCCTCGGCGCATGGAAGTTCTACACCAGCTATACGCTGAAAACGTTCGACGGTAAGCGCTATCTCGAAGATTTTGAGGATCGGGTAACGATGGTGGCGCTCACGCTGGCGCAAGGCGATGAAATGCTCGCCATGCAGCTTAGCGATGAAATGCTCTCCGGGCGCTTTCAGCCCGCCACGCCAACCTTCTTAAACTGCGGCAAACAGCAGCGCGGCGAGCTGGTTTCCTGCTTCCTGTTACGCATTGAAGACAACATGGAGTCCATTGGCCGGGCGGTTAACTCTGCGCTGCAACTTTCCAAGCGCGGCGGCGGCGTAGCGTTTTTGCTCTCTAACCTGCGTGAAGCAGGTGCGCCGATTAAACGCATTGAGAACCAGTCATCCGGCGTGATCCCGGTAATGAAAATGCTGGAAGATGCGTTTTCTTATGCCAATCAACTCGGCGCGCGTCAGGGGGCAGGCGCGGTGTATTTGCACGCGCATCATCCGGACATTTTACGTTTTCTGGATACCAAACGTGAAAATGCCGACGAAAAAATCCGTATCAAAACCCTGTCGCTTGGCGTAGTGATCCCGGACATTACCTTTAAACTGGCCAAAGAGAATGCCGACATGGCGCTGTTCTCGCCCTATGACGTGGAACGCATTTACGGCAAAGCGTTCGGCGATATCGCCGTCAGTGAACGCTATGACGAACTGCTTGCCGATGGACGCGTGCGCAAAAAATACATTAACGCCCGCGATTTCTTCCAGCGGCTGGCTGAGATCCAGTTTGAGTCCGGCTACCCTTACATCATGTTTGAAGATACGGTGAATCGCGCGAATCCGATTGCTGGCCGTATTAACATGAGCAATCTGTGCTCCGAAATTTTGCAGGTTAACAGCGCCTCCACCTACGATGAAAATCTCAACTACGCGCAGACCGGACACGATATCTCCTGCAACCTCGGCTCGCTAAATATCGCCCATACCATGGATTCCCCGGATTTTGGTCGTACCGTGGAAACGGCGGTTCGCGGCTTAACCGCCGTTTCGGACATGAGTCATATTCGCAGCGTGCCCTCGATTGCAGCCGGAAACAGCGCATCGCACGCGATTGGTCTTGGTCAGATGAACCTGCATGGCTATCTGGCGCGGGAAGGCATCGCCTACGGCTCGCCGGAAGGGCTGGATTTCACCAATATCTACTTTTACACCATCACCTGGCATGCGCTGAATACGTCAATGAAGCTCGCCCGCGAACGGGGTAAAGCCTTTGCTGGATTCAGGCAGTCTCGCTACGCCAGCGGCGAGTATTTTAGCCAGTATCTGCAGGGTGACTGGCAGCCAAAAACCGACAAAGTTCGCGCGCTGTTTGCCGCCAGCGGCATTACGCTGCCGACGCGTGAGATGTGGGCGCAGTTGCGTGAAGATGTCATGCGCTACGGCATTTATAACCAGAATTTACAGGCAGTTCCGCCAACCGGCTCTATTTCCTACATCAACCATGCGACGTCAAGTATTCACCCGATCGTGTCAAAAGTGGAAATTCGCAAAGAGGGCAAAACCGGGCGCGTGTACTACCCTGCTCCTTTTATGACCAATGAGAATCTGGCCTTGTATCAGGATGCCTACGAGATTGGCCCACAAAAAATTATCGATACCTATGCTGAAGCGACGCGCCATGTCGATCAGGGACTGTCGCTGACGCTCTTTTTCCCCGATACCGCCACTACCCGCGATATTAACAAAGCGCAGATCTACGCCTGGCGTAAGGGCATCAAATCGCTGTACTACATCCGACTGCGTCAGCTGGCGCTGGAAGGGACCGAAATCGAAGGTTGCGTGTCATGCGCGCTGTAAGGAGGAGATCATGACATTATCCCGCGTGAGCGCCATCAACTGGAACAAGATTGAAGATGATAAAGACCTGGAGGTATGGAATCGCCTGACCAGTAACTTCTGGCTACCGGAAAAAGTCCCGCTTTCTAACGACGTTCCGTCCTGGCAAACGCTGAGCGCTGCCGAGCAGCAGTTAACTATCCGCGTTTTTACCGGGCTAACGCTACTCGACACCATTCAGAATGTTGCCGGTGCGCCAACGCTAATGGCGGATTCATTAACACCACACGAAGAAGCGGTGCTGTCGAATATCAGCTTTATGGAAGCCGTTCACGCCCGCTCATACAGCTCTATTTTCTCCACGCTTTGCCAGACCAAAGATGTGGATGCCGCCTACGCCTGGAGTGAGGAAAATATCCCGCTCCAACGTAAGGCGCAGATTATTCTGGCCCATTACGCTAGCGATAATCCGTTGCACAAGAAGATTGCCAGCGTGTTTCTGGAATCATTCCTGTTCTATTCCGGCTTCTGGTTGCCGATGTATTTCTCCAGCCGCGGCAAACTGACTAATACCGCCGATCTCATTCGTCTGATCATTCGTGATGAAGCGGTCCATGGGTATTACATTGGTTATAAATTTCAAAAAAGCCTGGAGCATATTTCCGAATCCGCACGCGAGGAGTTAAAGAATTTTGCCCTCGACCTGCTCATGGAGTTGTATGATAACGAAGCGCGTTATACAGAAGAATTGTATGCAGAAACCGGTTGGGTGGATGACGTCAAAGCCTTCCTTTGTTACAACGCCAATAAGGCATTAATGAATTTGGGTTATGAGGCGTTATTCCCGTCAGAAATGGCGGAGGTTAACCCGGCAATCCTTGCCGCGCTGTCGCCCAACGCAGACGAAAACCACGATTTCTTCTCAGGTTCTGGCTCATCTTATGTGATGGGTAAAGCTATCGAAACCGAAGACGACGACTGGAATTTTTAACTCTCATGTTTGCGGGAAATACCGTACATTTTTCGCGGTAATATTTTAACAGGATCACACTTTTATCGTGCAATTATAATTGTGTGATCTACACTCAATATCAGCCGCATTATTCGCCTGCATTACACCAATTCAGGCGCTTTTTCATTGGCGTTTACAAAAAATATCAGTTAACGCACATTCACGCTCAGCCCTTATATCACGGGAAGTCCCGCCGACTGACCTTCGGCAATATTCATGCCACAACTAAATTCAGGGTTGTCTCAGATTCTCAGTATGTTAGGGTAGAAAAAGGTCACTATTTCCATCAGGTAATATATCGATATAAACAAATAACAGGAATCATTCTATTGCATGGCAATTAAATTAGAAGTGAAGAACCTCTATAAGATATTTGGCGAGCATCCTCAGAGAGCGTTCAAATATATTGAAAAGGGACTTACCAAAGAGCAAATTCTGGAGAAAACAGGGCTATCGCTTGGCGTTAAAGACGCCAGTCTGGCCATTGAAGAAGGCGAGATATTTGTCATCATGGGATTATCCGGCTCGGGTAAATCCACAATGGTACGCCTTCTCAATCGCCTGATTGAACCCACCCGCGGACAGGTACTGATCGACGGCGTAGATATCGCCCGGATCTCCGATGCCGAACTCCGCGAGGTGCGCAGAAAAAAGATTGCGATGGTCTTTCAGTCCTTTGCCCTGATGCCGCATATGACGGTGCTGGACAATACGGCATTCGGCATGGAATTAGCCGGCGTCGCCGCGGATGAACGTCGCGAAAAGGCGCTGGATGCGCTACGTCAGGTCGGTCTGGAGAATTACGCTCACAGCTACCCGGATGAACTTTCCGGGGGGATGCGCCAGCGTGTAGGCCTTGCCCGCGCATTAGCCATTAATCCTGACATCTTATTAATGGATGAGGCCTTCTCAGCCCTCGATCCATTAATTCGCACCGAGATGCAGGATGAACTGGTAAAACTCCAGGCGAAGCATCAACGCACCGTGGTCTTTATTTCCCATGATCTCGACGAAGCTATGCGTATTGGCGACAGAATTGCCATTATGCAAAACGGTGAAGTAGTACAGGTCGGTACACCGGATGAAATCCTGAATAATCCGGCTAATGATTATGTACGCACCTTCTTCCGCGGCGTTGATATTAGCCAGGTGTTCAGCGCGAAAGATATTTCCCGCCGTAGCCCCGAAGGTTTAATTCGTAAAACACCCGGTGTAGGCCCTCGTTCGGCGCTGCAATTATTGCAGGACAAAGATCGCGAATATGGTTACGTGATCGAACGTGGCAATAAATTCGTCGGCGTCGTCTCGATCGACTCACTAAAAACCGCGCTTAGTCAGGCGCAAGGTATTGAAGCGGCGTTGATCAATGAACCGCTGGCTGTCGATGCACAAACTCCTCTCAGCGAGTTGCTTTCTCATGTCGGCCAGGCACCGTGCGCGGTACCGGTAGTTGACGAGGAACAGCAGTATGTGGGCGTCATTTCAAAACGCATGCTGTTACAGGCTTTAGATCGTGAGGGGGCAAACAATGGCTGATCAAACTAATCCGTGGGATACCACACCAGCGGCCGATAGCGCCGCACAAACCGCCGATGCGTGGAGCACACCATCCTCCGCGCCTACTGACGGCGGTAGCGCAGACTGGCTGACCAGCGCGCCCGCGCCGGCACCAGAGCATTTTAATATTATGGATCCGTTCCATAAGACGCTGATCCCATTGGACAGTTGGGTCACCGAGGGGATCGACTGGGTGGTTACCCATTTTCGTCCGGTCTTCCAGGGCATCCGTGTACCGGTGGATTACATTCTCAACGGCTTCCAGCAAATGCTGTTAGGTATGCCAGCCCCCGTGGCGATTATCCTGTTCGCCCTGATCGCCTGGCAGATTTCCGGCGTTGGAATGGGTGTCGCGACGCTGATTTCGTTGATTGCTATCGGCGCCATTGGCGCGTGGTCGCAAGCGATGATCACGCTGGCGCTGGTGCTGACCGCATTACTGTTCTGTGTGGTGATCGGTCTGCCGATGGGCATCTGGTTGGCGCGCAGCCCTCGGGCGGCAAAGATTGTTCGTCCGCTGCTGGATGCGATGCAAACCACCCCCGCCTTCGTGTATTTGGTGCCGATTGTCATGCTGTTCGGTATTGGTAACGTCCCCGGCGTAGTGGTGACGATTATCTTCGCCCTGCCGCCAATCGTCCGTCTGACCATTCTGGGGATTAACCAGGTGCCGGCCGACCTGATTGAAGCCTCGCGCTCGTTTGGCGCCAGCCCGCGTCAGATGCTGTTTAAAGTGCAGCTCCCGCTGGCGATGCCCACGATTATGGCCGGGGTTAACCAAACGCTGATGCTGGCGCTCTCGATGGTGGTCATCGCCTCGATGATTGCCGTTGGCGGATTGGGTCAGATGGTTCTGCGCGGAATTGGTCGTCTGGATATGGGATTAGCCACGGTTGGTGGCGTTGGGATTGTGATCCTCGCCATCATCCTGGATCGCCTGACGCAGGCCGTTGGTCGCGATTCGCGTAGCCGGGGTAACCGTCGCTGGTACACCACCGGTCCCGTTGGGCTTATCACTCGCCCTTTCACGAAGTAATACACCCGTTGCCCGGTGGCGCTGCGCTTACCGGGCCTACACGTCCCTCCAATAATTAAGGAACAACGATGCGACATACCGTACTTTTTGCCACAGCGTTTGCCACCCTTGTCTCCCCCAGCGCTTTCGCTGCCGACCTGCCGGGCAAAGGCATTACCGTCCAGCCAATCCAGAGCACTATCTCTGAAGAATCCTTCCAGACGCAGCTGGTCGCCCGCGCGCTGGAGAAACTGGGTTACACCGTTAACAAAACCAGCGAAGTTGACTATAACGTCGGCTATACCTCCATTGCCTCTGGCGATGCAACTTTTACCGCCGTGAACTGGCAGCCGCTGCATGATGATATGTACGCCGCGGCAGGCGGAGACAAAAAGTTTTATCGCGAGGGGGTATTCGTTACGGGTGCCGCACAGGGTTATCTGATCGACAAAAAAACCGCTGAGCAGTACAAAATCACCAACATCGCCCAGTTAAAAGATCCCAAGATCGCCAAAATTTTTGACACCAACGGCGACGGCAAAGCCGATATGATGGGCTGTTCGCCAGGCTGGGGCTGTGAAGCGGTGATCAACCACCAGAACAAAGCCTTCGATCTGGAAAAAACGGTCGAGGTCAGCCACGGTAACTATGCGGCGATGATGGCAGACACCATCACCCGCTTTAAAGAAGGCAAACCCATTCTTTACTACACCTGGACGCCGTACTGGGTCAGCGACGTGATGAAGCCGGGCAAAGATGTGGTCTGGTTGCAGGTACCGTTCTCTTCCCTGCCGGGTGAGCAGAAAGATATCGATACCAAATTGCCAAACGGCGCTAACTATGGCTTCCCGGTGAACACCATGCACATCGTCGCTAACAAAGCCTGGGCAGAGAAAAACCCGGCGGCTGCGAAACTGTTCGCTATCATGAAATTACCGTTGGCGGATATCAACGCACAGAACGCGATGATGCATGACGGTAAAGCGTCTGAAGCCGATGTTCAGGGTCACGTAGACGGCTGGATCAAAGCCCACCAGCAGCAGTTCGACGGCTGGGTGAACGAAGCGCTGGCTGCGCAGAAATAACCCACTCGCAGGTCTGATAAGCGTAGCGCCATCAGGCACAGTAACCGCACCATTGCCGGATATGCTAACGCTTATCCGGCCTGTTTCCCTCTATCCCACCTAAACCGCACAATCCATCACCCAACAAATCAGCAACAGTTAATCACTTCCGTTATGATTGTTTTCTGCAACCCATTATTCAGTTGAAAACCATGACGAAAACCACTCAGGGACTTAGCCCTTCGCTGATCCTGTTAATGTCTATCGCCACCGGCCTTGCCGTCGCCAGTAACTATTACGCACAACCGCTGCTCGACACCATCGCCCGCAACTTCTCACTGTCTGCCAGTACAGCAGGATTTATCGTCACCGCGGCCCAGCTCGGCTATGCCGCAGGTTTGCTATTCCTGGTACCGCTTGGCGATATGTTTGAGCGACGGATGTTGATTGTCTCCATGACGCTGCTGGCGGCTGGCGGCATGCTGATTACCGCCAGCAGCCAGTCGTTGGGCATGCTGATCCTCGGCACCGCCCTGACCGGACTGTTCTCGGTAGTGGCGCAGATCCTGGTTCCACTGGCGGCAACGCTTGCCACCCCGGACAAGCGCGGGAAAGTCGTCGGGACGATTATGAGCGGCCTGTTGCTGGGTATTCTGCTGGCGCGTACCGTAGCGGGGTTACTGGCGAACCTTGGCGGTTGGCGCACCGTATTTTGGGTGGCATCGATACTGATGGCATTGATGGCGATTGCGCTGTGGCGCGGTCTGCCGAAGATGAAATCAGATACCCATCTTAACTATCCGCAGCTGTTAGGTTCCGTATTCAGCCTGTTTACCCATGATAAATTGCTGCGTACCCGCGCAATGCTGGGTTGCCTGACTTTTGCCAACTTCAGCATTCTGTGGACCTCAATGGCATTTTTGCTCGCCGCGCCGCCGTTTAACTATTCTGAAGGGATGATCGGTCTGTTCGGTCTGGCGGGAGCCGCGGGGGCGTTAGGCGCACGCCCGGCGGGTGGTTTTGCCGATAAAGGGAAATCACATCTCACCACTACCGTTGGCCTGTTGTTACTGTTGCTCTCGTGGCTGGCTATCTGGCTCGGACATACTTCGGTGCCAATGCTGATTATCGGTATTCTGGTTCTGGATCTCACCGTTCAGGGGGTGCATATCACTAACCAGACGGTTATCTATCGCATTCATCCGGATGCACGTAACCGTCTGACCGCCGGCTACATGACCAGCTATTTTATTGGCGGGGCCGCGGGTTCGTTGATTTCGGCCTCCGCCTGGCAACATGCCGGTTGGGCGGGCGTTTGTCTGGCGGGTACGACCGTTGCCGTACTCAACCTGTTGGTCTGGTGGCGAGGTTTTCACCGTCAGGAAGCCGTAAATTAAGCGTATAGCGCTTGTTTACCGCTGATTGGGCTCCTCAGGGTGTTAAGGAGCCCATCAGTCTGCTAAGGTTATAACTCATTGAACCAAGTTATATTAATTTCGGTAATGAAACCTATAACCCTATGGAAAGCCCTATACCCCAGTCCGGATCCCGTTCGGCGACGTTAACGGAAGGATTCAAAGACAGTCTGCCGATAGTTATCAGCTATATTCCGGTCGCTTTTGCATTTGGTCTAAATGCTACTCGCCTTGGCTTTACGCCGGTCGAAAGCGTCTTTTTCTCCTGCATTATCTATGCGGGAGCCAGCCAGTTTGTCATTACCACCATGCTTGCCGCAGGCAGTTCTCTGTGGGTCGCCGCACTGACCGTTATGGCTATGGATATCCGCCATGTTTTATACGGTCCCTCCCTGCGCAGTCGCATCACACAGCGCCTGAACAAACCCAAAAGCGCGCTGTGGGCCTTTGGCCTCACCGATGAAGTCTTTGCCGCCGCAACGGCTAAACTGGTCCGGGATAATCGGCGCTGGAGTGAAAACTGGATGATTGGCATTGCGCTATGTTCCTGGGCTTCCTGGGTATTCGGCACAGTGATCGGCGCGTTTTCCGGTAGTGGTTTACTCAAAGATTATCCCGCGGTTGAAGCGGCACTGGGTTTCATGCTTCCGGCGCTATTTATGAGTTTCCTGCTCGCCTCTTTCCAGCGTCAACAGGCGCTCTGCGTGACTGCCGCACTGGCTGGCGCACTGGCCGGGGTAATACTCTTTTCTATCCCTGCCGCCATCCTTTTGGGCATCATCTGCGGATGCCTGACCGCGCTGCTCCAGTCATTTTGGCAGGGAGGACCTGATGAGCTATGACGTTTTACTGCTCGGCCTGCTGGTCGGCTGCGTGAATTATTGCTTTCGCTATTTACCGCTCCGTCTTAGGGTAGGGAATGTTCGCCCGACAAGACGCGGCGCGACGGGCATATTACTTGACACCATTGGCATTGCATCAATTTGCGCCCTGTTGGTGGTGTCTACCGCGCCAGAAGTGATGCACGATGCTCGTCGGTTCGTGCCTACGCTGGTGGGGTTTGTCATACTGGGCGCAAGCTTCTATAAGACCCGCAGCATCATCATTCCGACCTTACTGAGTGCTCTGGGCTACGGATTAGCCTGGAAAATGCTGGTTGGCTTATAGACAAAAACAATCATTTTAAATAAATAATACATTTACTTTATTTGTCACTGTCGTTACTATATCGGCTGAAATTAATGAGGTTATACCCAAATGGATAGTTCGTTTACGCCCATTGAACAAATGCTAAAATTTCGCGCCAGCCGCTACGAAGAGTTCCCTTATCAGGAAGTGCTTCTGACTCGTCTTTGCATGCACATGCAGGGCAAGCTGCTGGAAAATCGCAATAAGATGCTGAAAGCTCAAGGGATTAACGAGACATTGTTTATGGCGTTGATTACGCTGGAGTCTCAGGAAAACCACAGTATTCAGCCTTCTGAACTGAGTTGCGCGCTTGGCTCGTCAAGGACTAACGCTACCCGCATTGCGGATGAGTTAGAAAAACGTGGCTGGATTGAACGTCGCGAAAGCGATAACGATCGCCGCTGTCTGCATCTGCAATTGACCGAAAAAGGCCATGCTTTTTTGCAAGAGGTGTTACCACCTCAGCACAACTGCCTGCATCAACTCTGGTCATCTCTTAGCACCACCGAAAAAGATCAGCTTGAGCAGATCACCCGTAAACTTCTGACCCGTCTTGACCAGATGGAGCAGGATGGCGCGGTATTAGAAGCGCTGCGCTAACGCGCCGACTCGCTCAGAAATCCAGATTTATAAATGAAAACCGACAGGCCAGCACGCATACTGCTGGCCTTTCTGATGAACAGGTCGGCTCAGCCGATGTGAAAAAAATAAGATCGTGGAGAACAACATGAGCGCAAATGCGGAGACTCAAACCCCGCAGCAACCGGTTAAGAAGAATGGCAAACGTAAAAGTATGCTGCTCCTTCTGACCTTGCTCTTTATTATCATTGCCGTGGCATATGGGATTTATTGGTTTTTAGTACTACGTCATTACGAAGATACTGACGATGCGTACGTGGCAGGGAACCAGGTTCAGATCATGGCGCAGGTATCAGGCAGCGTGACGAAAGTCTGGGCTGATAACACTGACTTTGTTAAACAAGGCGATGTGCTGGTCACCCTCGACCAGACAGACGCCAAACAGGCATTTGAAAAAGCCAAAACGGCATTGGCCTCCAGCGTGCGTCAAACGCACCAGTTGATGATTAACAGCAAGCAGTTACAGGCAAGCATTGAAGTGCAGAAAACTGCACTGGCGCAGGCACAAAGCGACTTTAATCGCCGCGTCCCGCTGGGCAACGCCAACCTGATTGGCCGCGAAGAGCTGCAGCATGCGCGTGATGCCGTTGCCAGCGCTCAGGCGCAGCTTGATGTCGCAATCCAGCAATATAATGCTAACCAGGCAATGATTCTCGGTAGCAAGCTGGAAGATCAACCCGCCGTACAGCAGGCCGCCACCGAAGTGCGCGATGCCTGGCTGGCGCTGGAACGTACCAGAATCGTCAGCCCAATGACCGGTTATGTCTCGCGCCGTGCCGTCCAGCCTGGCGCGCAAATCAGCCCAACCACGCCGCTGATGGCAGTTGTTCCGGCCACCAACCTGTGGGTAGATGCCAACTTCAAAGAAACACAGCTGGCCCATATTCGTATTGGTCAACCCGCAACGGTCGTTACCGATATTTATGGCGATGACGTGAAATACACCGGTAAAGTTGTCGGCCTGGATATGGGTACGGGCAGCGCCTTTTCCCTGCTGCCAGCGCAAAACGCGACCGGGAACTGGATCAAAGTCGTCCAGCGTCTGCCGGTACGTATCGAACTGGATGCGCAGCAGCTGGCGCAGCATCCGCTGCGAATCGGTTTATCTACGCTGGTTACGGTAGATACCTCCAATCGTGACGGACAAATTCTGGCAAGCCAGGTCCGCACCACGCCGGTATCAGAAAGTAATGCACGTGAAATCAACCTTGCTCCGGTCAATAAGATGATCGAAGAGATCGTGCGGGCCAACGCGGGCTAATTCAAAGGTGCGTGTGATGCAACAGCAAAAACCGCTGGAAGGCGCGCAGCTCGTCATTATGACGATCGCGCTGTCTCTGGCGACATTCATGCAGGTGCTGGACTCCACCATTGCTAACGTGGCGATCCCTACTATCGCCGGGAACCTGGGCTCTTCGCTGAGCCAGGGAACCTGGGTGATCACCTCATTCGGGGTGGCGAACGCTATCTCAATTCCAATCACCGGTTGGTTGGCAAAGCGCTTTGGCGAAGTAAGGCTATTCATGTGGTCAACGACTGCCTTCGTCATTGCGTCATGGGCATGCGGGATGTCCACCAGCCTGAACATGCTGATTTTCTTCCGCGTGGTACAAGGGATTGTCGCCGGTCCACTAATTCCGCTTTCGCAAAGCCTGCTGCTGAATAATTATCCTCCCGCCAAGCGTTCCATTGCCCTCGCGCTGTGGTCGATGACGGTGATTGTCGCCCCAATATGCGGCCCTATTCTTGGGGGCTATATCAGCGACAACTATCACTGGGGTTGGATATTCTTCATCAACGTGCCAATCGGCGCGGCGGTGGTATTGATGACTCTGCAAACTCTACGCGGACGAGAAACCAAAACCGAGCAGCGACGCATTGACGCCATTGGTTTGGCATTGCTGGTCATTGGTATCGGTAGCTTGCAGATTATGCTCGACCGCGGCAAAGAGCTGGACTGGTTTGCCTCACAGGAGATTATCATCCTGACGGTGGTCGCCGTTGTCGCTATCAGCTTCCTGATCGTCTGGGAGCTTACCGACGAGCACCCGATTGTCGATCTCTCGCTGTTTAAGTCGCGAAACTTTACCATCGGCTGCTTGTGTATCAGTCTGGCCTATATGCTCTACTTCGGCGCAATCGTCCTGCTGCCGCAGCTATTGCAGGAGGTTTACGGATATACGGCAACCTGGGCCGGTCTGGCCTCCGCCCCGGTTGGGGTGATCCCGGTGATCCTGTCGCCGATAATCGGCCGCTTCGCGCATAAGCTGGATATGCGTCGTCTGGTCACGTTCAGTTTTATTATGTACGCCGTCTGTTTCTACTGGCGCGCATGGACGTTCGAACCGGGTATGGATTTTGGCGCATCGGCCTGGCCGCAGTTTATTCAGGGATTCGCGGTAGCCTGCTTCTTTATGCCGCTGACGACCATTACGCTGTCCGGTTTACCGCCTGAACGTCTGGCGGCGGCGTCCAGCTTGTCTAACTTTACGCGAACGCTGGCAGGTTCTATCGGAACCTCCATCACCACGACAATGTGGACTAACCGTGAGTCGCTACACCATGCGCAGTTAACGGAGTCCGTTAACCCCTACAACCCAAATGCACAGGCTATGTATAACCAACTGCAGGGATTAGGGATGAGCAAGGAGCAAGCCTCTGGCTGGCTGGCCCAACAGATAACCAATCAAGGGCTGATCATTTCCGCCAACGAAATCTTCTGGATGTCAGCAGGGATCTTCCTGGTGCTGCTTGGTCTTGTCTGGTTCGCTAAACCGCCGTTTGGCGCGGGCGGCGGCGCGGGCGGCGCACATTGATCAAAAAAGCCAGTTCAGATGAACTGGCTTTTTTATACCGGCTGGCGCCTATTATTTGTCGACCAGATGAGAAGCGTGAGCTTCACCATCCAGCATGACAACTAAATATGCAGTTCCTGCAGCTTCTCTTTCGGCAGTGCCAGCTCTTCATTGCTGTTCACACGAACATCGTGCTCAAGGATATGACGGGCAATGTCCTGCGCTTCACTGAGAGAGTGCATCTGATACGTGCCGCACTGGTAAATGTTCAGTTCTGGGATCTGGTTTTGATCCTGCACTTTCAGTACGTCAGCCATCGCCGCTTTCCACGCGTCGGCAACGCGCTGCTCGTCCGGCGTGCCAATCAGGCTCATGTAGAAGCCGGTGCGGCATCCCATCGGAGAGATATCGATAATCTCAACGCCGTTACCGTTGAGGTGGTTACGCATAAAACCTGCAAACAGGTGTTCTAGCGTATGGATACCTTTCTCAGGCATCACTTCTTTGTTCGGAATGCAGAAACGCAGATCAAACACGGTGATTGCGTCGCCATGCGGGGTGTTCATCGTTTTTGCAACCCGGACCGCGGGAGCTTCCATCCGGGTGTGATCGACAGTAAAACTATCTAACAACGGCATTTAGCCACCTCCGATAAATTTTTTAAAAATAATCTGAACTCTTTGTTCCGGGGCGAGTCTGAGTATATGAAAGACGCGCATTTGTTATCATCATCCCTGTTTTCAGAGATGAAATTTTGGCCACTCCCGAGTGGCCTTTTTCTTTTGTATCAAGCGTGCTTTTCCAGCCACACGCTAAACGGCTCGGTATCAGCCGCTTCGATCTCCTGCTGACGACGCTTTGACGCTTCGGTTTCAGCAATAAACTCTTCTTCCTGCAATATTTCCAACGGCTCTTCGCGCAGCAGATTGCGGTAAGCCTCACCCAACGCTTTCCCCGTACCGCCAATGCCTTCATCAATCATAGACCGTAGGATCCGGGCGGAGAATGTCAGTTCAGGATTATCAAAGCAGGCGACCAACTCGTCGCATACCTTTTGATACTCCTCTCCCCCGTGGATGCTGTCCAGCGTTTGTGCTACGCGTTTCAGGTCGCGGAACAGATCTTTACCCACTTCAGGCAGTGGGAACTGCGCTGTCTCACAGCCAATGCCTAAGGTCAGGCCAGGCTTACGCCCTTCCAGAATAACGCGATTCCAGTTAGTACGCGTACATAACAGCTCATCGCTACTCATTTCCGGCGCATCGGCCAATGCGCACCAGACCATAAACAGATCGAGGAAGCGCACCTGTTGCTCGTCTACGCCGATTGGTGAGAACGGGTTAATATCCAGTGAACGTACTTCGATGTACTCAATACCGCCACGCAGAAGCGCGTCAGAAGGCGTTTCACCACGACGAGTGACGCGTTTCGGACGAATAGGCGCATACAGTTCATTTTCAATCTGCAAAACGTTACTGTTAATTTGCAGACGCTTACCGTCCTTCTCCAGACCGATCGCCGCGTACTCCTCGGAAGGGGTTTTAATCGCGCGCTTTAATCCTGCCACATACTCATGCAAATCGTTAAACGTAATTCCGAGATTGCTTTGCGACTTATTGGTATAGCCCAAATCGCTCAAACGCAGCGACGTCGCGTAAGGCAGGTAATACATCCCACAGTCGGTTTTTTCAAACGGCAGGGTGGTCGGTTTTCCTTGCAGGAAGGAGGAACAAATGGCCGGAGAAGCGCCAAACAGATACGGGATGACCCAGCCAAAACGGTAATAGTTACGGATCAGACGGAAGTAACCCGCAGAGATCTTCTCTTTAGCATCTTCACCGTCCGTTACGCCGCATTTCGCCTGCCAGAAAGCCATCGGCAGCGAGAAGTTGTAATGTACGCCGGAGATGGTCTGCATCAACGCGCCATAACGGTTTTTGAGGCCTTCGCGATAAAGCGTTTTCAAACGACCGGTATTCGACGTACCGTACTGCGCCAGCTCAATATCCTGACCGTCGGCAATATAGCAAGGCATGCTCAACGGCCACATACGCTCGTCGCCCAGGTTTCTGGCGGTATAACGATGCAGGTCGCGCATGAACGTCAGCATTTTATGAATATCGTCGCCAGGTGGAGTAATAAACTCCAGCAGCGCTTCGGCAAAGTCCGTAGTTATCCACTTATGTGTTAGCGCTGAGCCTAACACCTCAGGATGGCCTGTCGTCGCCAATGACCCATCAGCATTAACGCGCAGCGTTTCACGCTCCAGCCCACGTTGAATCCCCTTTAACGCCTGAGGATGGTTTTCCAGCCAGGCCAGCGCCTGTGATACGTTCGGGATCAAATTGACCTCCCGCCTGTCAAAATCGTTTTAATTAGCATAATGGTATTGGTTACCCTGAAGGCTATCTCACAACACAATTAGTGCCACCACATAATGCCTTGCGTCGTAACCGCTGCGACAACAACATAGCGCAACGCCTTGCCAAGGCATAAGAAAAAGAGAACTGGGCCCCACGAGATGCGCATCCATCCAGCTAACAGGCACAGTAAATCACCCACAACCGGCATCCAGCTTAATAATAGTGTGACAGCGCCATAGCGCCGCAGCCAGCCAGTGGCTTTCTCTTGCCAGCGCGATGTTTTACGCAATGGAAAGAAACGCCCAAGGATAACGTTAGTTAACCCTCCAAGGCTATTACCCATTGTTGCTGTTAAGACTAAGACCCAGGGATGACTTACCCCAGAAATCAGCAAAGCAACCAGAACAACTTCAGAATTGCCGGGTAATAGCGTGGCGCTGAGAAAACTGCTGGCAAACAGTGACAGGAGCGATAGTCCATCACTCACAATAACCGAACATCCACGGCGTCCATCCCCGCTGCGCTCGCCGCCTGCAGTCCAAAATCGGCATCTTCAAACACGACGCAGCGCGCCGGAACAACCCCCATTCGCTCAGCACAAAGCAAGAACGTATCAGGAGCAGGCTTATGGCGTTGTACGTGATCGGCGGCCACCACAGCATCAAAATAACGACGCAGACCAAGGTGAGCGAGCAGAGCCTCTGCAATTGCGCTTTCACTCCCCGTCCCTACCGACATAGGACGGCGGCCATGCCAGGCTTTCACTACTTCAACCAACGGTAAAGGCTGGACGCTATCCAGCAGCATGCTTTTTACCTTGTCCGTTTTTTCTCGTGCCAAAACATGGGGGTCAATATCGGCATGATTCAATTCAATCACCGCCTGGGCAATACGCCACGTTGGAGAGCCGTTGAGGGCAACCATGGCTTGTTCATCAAACCGTAGCCCATAATGGCCCAATACCTCACGCCACGCCTTACGGTGCGTAGGTTCGGTATCCAGGATGGTGCCATCCATATCAAAAATCAAACCCGCATAACGTTCGTACATCGTCTTCTCACAAGCCGAATGACCAGACGTTATTTTATCGTAATTGATTGATTTTGTCGCTGACAGCGAATTGAGGGATGTTCAGGGAGTATGTGGAAATGATTCAAGAGGGGGAAAATTCAGGCGATTATCTCGCAGACCATGAAGAAACAGTTTCGCTGTTATTCAGGAGAAGATGGTGCATCCGGGAGGATGACTCACTAGCGTTCACCCTGCGGGCCGTTGCTGAAGCAACGTTATCCTCCCTGGTGCTGGCGATTATCTCGCAGACCGTGAAACAACAATTTAGGTGTTATCTCGGAGAAGATGGTGCATCCGGGAGGATTCGAACCTCCGACCGCTCGGTTCGTAGCCGAGTACTCTATCCAGC
>NZ_JAOWDM010000071.1:0-1639 GCF_030334645.1 Citrobacter sp. Cc139 | reverse complement strand
GTTGTTCAAATGCTCTCACCTCAACCATCAGGTCTTGCCAGTAAGCAAAGTGCAGATAACCGCGCTTCGTATGCTTTCGGCGGGGTAACCAATACAGCGGCGCAGGGATATCCCGTCCCCCTAGGGTATGGTAAGCGTCGAATTGGTGGGGCGATTATTTCTGCTGGAATCTACGTCGAAGATCAGCAGTAAGAAAAAATCCTTTTCTCAGGCTACCTCAGGGTGGCTTTTTTTATGGGCGCGATATGGCTTCAGCAACTACGATTAAAGGCCGCAAGGGCGGCGGCTCCAGTTCCCGAACCCCAACCGAACAGCCTGATGATTTGCAATCTGTAGCGAAGGCCAAAATCCTCGTTGCTCTTGGGGAAGGGGAGTTTGCAGGGCAGTTGACGGGTAAAAATATTTATCTGGATGGTACTGCGCTTGAGAATGCGGATGGCTCGCAGAATTTCAGTGGCGTAGTGTGGGAGTTCCGTTCAGGAACGCAGGCACAGAATTACATTCAGGGTATCCCCGGTACTGAAAATGAGATCAATGTTGGCTCTGAGGTTTCAAGTGCAACAGCATGGACACGTACCTTTACCAATTCCCAGCTTTCAGCCGTTCGTCTGCGCCTGAAATGGCCATCGTTATTTAAGCAGGAAGATAACGGCGATCTGGTTGGGTATTCGATCAATTATGCGGTAGATCTGCAGACTGATGGTGGTACGTGGCAAACCGTACTCAATACCAGCGTAACCGGGAAAACCACCTCAGGCTACGAACGCAGCCACCGTATTGATTTACCTCAGGCAGGCAGCACCTGGACAATTCGACTTCGCAAGATCACCGCTGATGCCAATAGCGCGAAGATCGGCGACACAATGACACTGCAAAGCTTCACGGAGGTAATTGACGCCAAATTGCGTTATCCAAATACCGCTCTGTTGTACATCGAATTTGACTCAAGCCAGTTCAATGGCTCTATCCCACAGATTTCTTGCGAACCAAAAATGCGCGTGATCCGTGTACCTGATAATTACGACCCTGAAACGAGGGCTTACAGCGGTACATGGCAGGGAGCATTTAAATGGGCATGGACCGATAACCCGGCGTGGATTTTTTACGATCTGGTGGTGTCAGACCGCTTTGGTCTTGGCCACCGGCTCACTGCGGCGAACATCGATAAGTGGACGCTGTATCAGGTTGCCCAGTATTGCGATCAGCCAGTCCCGGACGGTAAAGGTGGCAGTGGTACCGAACCACGCTATACCTGCAACGTTTACGTTCAGGACCGAAACGACGCCTACACGGTCATGCGTGATTTTGCCGCTATATTTCGTGGCATGACCTACTGGGGCGGTGATCAGATTGTGGCCCTGGCTGACATGCCGCGCGATGTTGATTACAGCTACACGCGTGCTAACGTTGTTGACGGTCGCTTCACCTATTCGAGCAGCACTTCGAAAACGCGCTATACCACAGCGCTGGTTTCCTGGTCTGATCCGGGTAACGCCTATGCGGATGCGATGGAGCCGGTATTTGAGCAGCCTCTGGTGGCCCGGTACGGATTTAATCAACTGGAAATGACAGCCATCGGCTGCACCCGGCAGTCAGAAGCGAACCGAAAGGGGCGCTGGGGTATTCTCACCAACAACAA
>NZ_JAOWDM010000070.1:0-40842 GCF_030334645.1 Citrobacter sp. Cc139 | reverse complement strand
GAAATTGATGGAAGTTCTGGATCATCTGAATGCAAAGGAAGGAAAGGGGGCGCTTTATTTCGCCGGACAGGGGATCCAGCAACAATGGGCGATGAAGAGAGAGATGCTGTCACCACGATACACGACCCGCTATGAGGACCTGCTTCAGGTTAAGTAACAGGCTTAATTAAATCTGCTCCCTGATTTTTCACATTCCCGACAGCACGCGTTACGGCATGCCATATAAATTTATCAGCCGACACGGAACCGTCGGCCGCAATTTCCGCAGCTTCTTTCCCTCCAGTATCCTGACTCATCCATTCGCGAGCGGCTTCTGGTGAAAGTACCAAAGGCCGCCTGTCGTGAATATCTACCAGCCCTTTGTCGGCCGCAGCTGTCACTATCAGGAAACCTTCTGCTTCATCTCCACGTTCGAATGGTGTGCTACCGATCGCCGCCATAAAAATCGGCTGACCGTCTGCCCGGTGAATAAAGTAAGGTTGTTTCTTGTCGCCTTCCTTTTTCCACTCAAACCATCCATCAGCAAAGCAAATTGCGCGGCCATGCTGCCAGAGTGGTTTAAACATTCTGCTGGTGGCTGCAGTTTCAGTCCGTGCGTTAATGAGCGGCGGTTTATCCCACCAACCGGGGGCGTATCCCCAGATAACTGGATCAAGATGCAACTGCTCATCACGTTCGCTCAGAAGCAGAACTTTTGTTCCTGGTGCTACGTTGTATCTTCCGATGGGTTCTGGATCGTATGGAATGTCGCGTTCTGATTCATTAGCGAGCAAGATAAGATAATCTTCACGCGTCATTGACTGTGCAAAGCGTCCACACATAAAAACCTCCAGCCACATGTCAGACTGAAAGTATAGAGGAGATATACAAAAGAGCCCGCAATTTGCGGGCTTTAAAGTGATAAAAACACCAATAGGGGGATCTTTCATGGTTACCATATCTACCATGAAAAAAAGTCCGTAATCGGTTTATTTCCGTGCGCCAAAACTACGGAAGCCAGGTGATATCTTTAGGTACGGAGACGCGAGTTACTATATTCAATTCATCGCATTCTATAATAGCTCGTGCGAAAATACTGAGCTCATTGATTTTCAGCCCTGACTGCTCTAGGAATTGGCGATTGGCGTAATCTGAAACGAAGATGATTCCAGGATGTGGTTTATTCTCACGGATAAATCGTGATTGGGCAAAAGGGGTGTCCATGCTTAAAACATATAACTCCAGTTCTTCATTTTGTCCCGCTTTTAGTTCCTGACTCAGAGCATTAACCTGCCATTCACAAACTGGTGTGTCGAGGGATGGAACAATAACGATTCGTTTCTTGACTCCACTTATGCAATAACCCGAAGTTAAATCATGTGCGACTAACCCCTGCGTATTAGGTAGAATATTTCCAACAAACATAACGCCTGGTTTTAGTGTCAGGTTGACTTCGCCAAAACTGACTGAGTGTTCATGGCCAAAATTAATATATTCTTTTGCTTTTTTAGGTGTCATTATAACTCTCCATATTTATTGCGAACTAACCCCAACAGTGAAGGTGATTTTGATTCTGTAGTTGAATAACAGGAATAACCAATGTGGAGTGTGAGTTTTATTGTTAGTTAGGCTGTATTTTTAACTTTTTGTAATGTCACAGGTACATAGTATGTCATTGACAACGTATGTTTTTCGCTATCGTTTAAATTCCCTCCATAATGGAAATGTTCAATATCCTCCCCCGCGCGCCTTAGTATATTATTTTGAGGAAGCACGGCCATATAAATTTTCTGAGCAAATTTACTATATTCATCTTGGTTACCATTAAATTCAAATTGTGCGTATAGTCCTCCAGAAACAACTTTTTTCATAGTAAACTCACTCTTAGTGTTATCTTGTTCCGTTGTACCTACAAACATTTGAACATTTAACATCATATCCTGTTGTTTACAGGGTAAAAATTCATATGCACAAATAATATCTCTACCAATATCCTGAAGTTCTGTTTGGATGCTCTGCCAGCGTATGGATTTTTGTATGATGGGTAGAGAGATCAGCGATTTCTGATAGTTCACACAATAACCATAAAGTACTTGCGAAGGTCGTTGGCACAAGGTAAATTTAGGTGGTGATTCCCTCAGTTCATCTTGAGGAATTAAAAGTCCTTTCAAATCCCATTCTTCCATTTGACGGTATGTTCGAGGGTTTACGCCGAACAATTTGCTAAATTCCCGACTGAAACTCTGAACTGAGTCAAATCCTGCGTCTAGAGCAATATGGGTGATACTTTGTGACGACAAACGGACCCTAATTGCAGCTCGCCTTAATCGACGAGTGCGAATATATTTACCAGGCGTCATTCCTACAACTTTTCTAAAAATAGTATGGAGGTGGCGTTCAGTATAGCCAGCTTTGGCAGCGATATCGGCCACAGTCAGATTCTCATCAATATTATTCTCGATATGTTTCAAAATAGAATGAACAACACTAGTAGCAAGTTTCATAAAATTCAATACCTGGGATTCTTATTTTGCTTAGTTGACCTTGAGCATAACAGACTTATTCCATAAATATCCTAGGGTAGATGAAATGTAATATGGGGACGAAATGTAATGTATTCTTAGATTGCTTGTTGATATCTGTATCTTGATCGAGTATTCATTATTATTTCTTTCTAAATCTGATACGATAACACCTTCTGTCGTATGGTTTTTGTGCTTAGAAAATATTAGTGTATTTTTTAATTCATCTGGTAGTTTAAATCGCAGGTAACCTGTTTCGCCGTTCTGCATTCTAAAATCAGAACGTTCAGCGCCATCCACGGTTAGTACCGGTGTTATAGAACCCTTGAAAGATGAAGAAATTACCCGGTCTGTTTCGAATTCCCAAAAAAGGCTTTCATCTGGTAACATATTGTGGCCAGACTGTGTTTTTCTTCTAAAGACAAACCTTAGACGGTAATTTATATCATCGGTTGAAACGTAATAATAAGGTGAGTTATCTTGCTTAACTTCCCTGTCCTGTTCACCTGCAATCGGGAAAATATTACCACTATCATCAATCCGAAATATGGAACGAAGATTAATTACGGTTTCTTGGTCATCCATTGCAAGAAATTTATTGTCAGGATCGCTGTTGGGAGAATTAACTGTTGTGCCTGGAAATAACCCAGGGAATAGAGGTAGATTATAGCCTTTGTAAGAATCTGGACTTACCCCATAGAAATCTGTGTCATCTGCGCGTAGGACATAATTGAACCTTGGTGCATTGGGACGATGTCCGACACTAGGGTGCATAGTCTGAGCAATTACCAGACCAATATTTTCAGCGCATACGTTAGATGCAAAACTTACATTGAATGATAACAGAAGCAACCCTACGACGCGTTTCATATTGCAACTCTTTTTATTAATTAGCCCTATATTGATAGTTTTGACCGGAGATTGGGGTGTGATAAATCCCTCTGCTTTGAATGAGTCTTTTCTCAACATTTAAATATCCTTTTCCGCTGTAATCCGTACACGAATCAATTTGTTTTGTAGAGACTGTCCTTCATAAGTAGCTGGCAATTGCCATAAGCTATCCGTGGCACCTTTCACACTCGTCCACTGCAAACCATCTACCGAAAACTCCCACTGGTATATAAAATCCGTCTGGCATGCTTTTTCCGCTTCGCACACAGGGCGAGCTTTAAGTACGGAGCCGATAACGGGGGCCTCTGTGCTACCGTTAAGTAAGATTGTTCCCGGTGTAAAGTCGATGCCGAGGTGAGTTATCTGAGAAATTCCAGTTTTTTTCTGAGTGATAAGGACAGAAGTAGTAACGTTGTCTCGCCCATTCAGACCAGTAGCACTTATATCTAAAGTAAAATCTGCGCGAGTGGAGATAAGCTCTTCCTGGGTGGTCAGTTTTACGCGCTCCACCCAGTGACCATCGTGTTCCTCTCCTCCAAGTGAACGAACAGATACGGTCGGGTCACTGGATCTGTAACTAACTGATTCAGGCTTTAGAGAGATCCACTCTTTTTCTGAGCGCTCACGAACATAATGCCATTCAACTACAACAGAAGAAGACTGCTGCGTTAACGGTGTGCCTAGAATGAACTTGCCGTTCTGATAACTAGTATCTGGGTTAATCACATTGATGTGATTGCGATAGCTGGTAGCATCAGGAAGTACCGTAACCGGGATTCGCTCCGAAGTGGCAGTACTTCCACGATTATCGGTGACTCGCAAATAAAGACTTAGCTCCTGACTTTCCGTGGCACTCAACGGTAAGTTAGGCAGTTTCAGTCCGCTGTTGGCTGAAGTCGGATCTTTAAGACCGCCTAATAACTCGGTATCCCCAATCCACTCCACGCGGGTTATCGGATAACGGCTGTTGATTGTGGCGGCGAGACTAACGACGCTGCCGGCTGTACCAACTACCGGTGGTGCTGAAATGCGGATTCGGCTGGCCTGCTCTCGATATTCCATGACCATGTTGTAGTTTCGATCAACAAATGCAGCCCGGTTGAGGCTCGATAACGCAGGACGAACCTTTGTCGTATCTAATTGCTCGGACAACGGTGTGCCGAAGGTATAATTGATCTGAAAACCTCCGTCTGCCTGAGTTCCACTATTGCCTGCGTCACGGTAGCCACCACGAAGCTCGAACAGCGGGACCGGACGCCATGACAGTGCTCCTCCAATAGCTGAAGGGTTTCGACCTAACGTATCGTTACCCAATATGTCTACCTTATTCCCAAAGTATTGCTCATAGCTGAGCTCAGCGGTGAACCACGGGAAGTCGGGTAACGTTCCTTTTGCCCGGAGATCAAAGCCTCGGGCGGGGCGCTCATCATGCAGCTTGAGGGAATCTGACGACTTCCATCCAGTCAGCGGGAAGTAATAGTTGCTGGAGAGCGATAACGTTTCATGCCCGGTCTCCACTCCCAGACTAGCCCGCATATGATTATGAGTAATATCCGCATCGATAAAGGTATTAATACCTGATAGCAAATATCCAGTCTGGTAACGATAACCTATCCCGGTGCTTACGAATGTGCGGCCATTAAAGCTGCTACTATCATGATCGCGCAGACCAAACTGCCCGAATAGTAAAGAGGATGTACTGTGTCGTAACGGAACCAGAAGATCCAATTCAGCGGAACGATAGCGGGTTCCGTCTTCAAGGCTAATACCTCCACGTAACTGACTTTCGGGAAACGCGGCAGATAAAGTCCGCTGGATCGCCTGATTGGAAAATTCTTGTGGAATAGCCTGTAGTTGTGCGCGTGCGTAGTCATTCAGAGTCCCCTCTTGTAATGCAGGGGCCAGAGAACTGACAGTGCTAGCAAGCCAGCGGTCACGATCTAAAATTTCACGGTTTTCAGATAATGGTGCCGTTGCCATCGCGGGAAATGCTGCCTGGGCAATAACAGGAGCCCAAGCGACCCTGCGCATCAGATGGTTGGGTCTGGTAGTCACGTAGTGCCTCCTTTTAGATTAACAACCCCGACATCCTGACGGGGTTATGATTAACGAGCGGGTGTATCCAGAGCGGTTTAGCGGCGAGTCCGCTCTTTGGATGCTGGTGGAGTGGTTACCTTCGGTGACACTTCTACGCGGAATAGCTTGTTTTGCTGGTTTCCCTGAACGACATGCTCGTGTGCGTCGCCGCCAACAGGGGTGAAATCAGTCCATGAATTGCTGCCGTTGTCGGCGATCTGCCATTTAAAGTTGTAGCTATCTGGAGTACAGGCTTTCGCATCCACAGCAGCTGGGCAGGTTAGTTCTGCCGTAATTTTTTTACCAACAATTGGAGTGCCCTCTGTCGTTGTACCGTTCAGATCAATGGTCGGGGTTCCCTCAGTTTTCAGAACAACTGACGTCAGTTTTCCTGCGATCGTGCCATCTGAGCTGCCTGGGCCTTCCACTCCAGATGTAGTGGTAGTCAGCAGCACGATAGTCTGGTCCATGGCTTCAAAAGGGAGTGTGGTCTTTTTGTCAGTAAGAATGCGGTAGCGGACCTTAATTTTTTTTCCTGTCGCGGTGCCTGGAATAGTGAATGTCAGTCCTTTCCCGATTGCTGTAGTAAGTGCGGTACTTTCGTTATCGACAATGAACCACTCAATATCGGCTGCCATCGAGGCAAGATCCAGTTTCGCCTCATCGCCGGCGTCTGGGTCAGTAAAGAACACATCTGTAATTCTCAGTGTTTCTCCTGTAAGCAAAGTGCCGGTAACGCTTAGTTTTTTATCCTGTGTGGTAGCGACAGGACGGTGGCCTACTGCAGCGATTGTTGCATCTGAAATCAGGCTATTTGCCCTTGGGGCCGCCATCGTATTAAGTGACACCATTGATGTCAGAACAGAAATAGCCAGTAATGTCTTTTTTAGGTGCATAAGATCCCCTCCGTGTTATTTTTATAAATTCCGACGGATAAATAAGTTTATTTTTAGTGTTCAGAAACCGTGTTAAAACAAAGCGCACATATAGTCTTGAGGAGCCTATCTAAAAAATAACCACCTAAACCAGGTGCGTTGGTTCCTGATGAGGTGATCTTAAGGTTTTGCAAACTGCAAAACTTAGCTTTTTCTGAAATTGGTAGATTTTGTATTATTTACCATTGTCATTATCACGATAAGGTCGTAATTGAAGGCATAGGCAGTGATGACTGATAAATTGAACTGTAAATATTGCCACGGGAATTATAATCGTACTTATTATATTCAGCCGATCTTGAAAAATTAATATATTGAGATATCTTTCATTGATGTTTCCCTTACTCGGTTATCAACGTAAAAGTACATAGATAATCATTGAGTTAAGAAGCATTAGTTGCCAGTAAAATATATGTAACCTGTTAAGTTTTTAGTTCTTTACCAACTGCTTGTAGTTAAATTTCTCATCAGCTGATGCGCGAGAGGGTTAGTTCGAACCTGTTAATCAGAACGTAAAAAAGATTTTGAGCACAACTTTACCCACCATTTATTTTTTACATATTTGGGGGCAAATTTGGGGGCAAAAATCAGTCAGGGGCATGATTTGGGGCGATGAAATGGCCCATATTGACCGCGATTGTCCAAAACGTTTTTTTATTAACTGATTGATTTTATGATAATTAACTGTATTTACTGAATTTACAAAATCAATTTTATAGTTTAACGCTGATTATGTGGCTGTGGGGATAAACATTTAATAAACCGGGGGAAGGGAGGCTATCACTGGCGAAAAAAGCCGGAAGGCGCTGACGCTTATCCGGCTTCAATATAACATCATCTGGAGGCCGGAACTGACGAAACCGCCGTCCGGCACAAACCCGATTACTTCAGTTCATCAACCATGGTGATGGCGCGACCAATATAGTTGGCTGGTGTCATCGCTTTCAGGCGAGTTTTCTCGTCTTCCGGCAGGGCCAGGCCGTCGATAAACTGTTTCATACCTTCGGCGTCAACGCGCTTACCGCGCGTCAGCTCTTTCAGCTTCTCGTACGGTTTTTCAATGCCATAGCGACGCATTACGGTCTGAATAGGTTCGGCCAGCACTTCCCAGTTATGGTCCAGTTCATCAAGCAGATGCTCGCGATTGACTTCCAGTTTGCTCACGCCCTTCAGCGTGGACTGATACGCGATCAGCGCATAGCCAATACCGACACCCAGGTTGCGCAGAACGGTAGAGTCCGTCAGGTCGCGCTGCCAGCGGGAAACCGGCAGTTTGCTCGCCAGGTGTTGCAGAACCGCGTTAGACAGACCCAGGTTACCTTCGGAGTTTTCGAAATCGATTGGGTTAACCTTGTGCGGCATGGTGGAGGAACCGATCTCACCGGCGATAGTTTTCTGTTTGAAATGGTTCAGTGCCACGTAACCCCAGACATCGCGGTCAAAGTCAATCAGTATAGTGTTGAAACGGGCGATGCAATCAAACAGCTCGGCTATGTAGTCGTGCGGTTCAATCTGCGTGGTGTAAGGGTTCCACTGGATGCCCAGCGACGTAACAAACTCTTCGCTGAACTGATGCCAGTCTACTTCCGGGTAAGCGGCGATGTGGGCGTTATAGTTACCGACGGCGCCGTTGATTTTACCGAGAATTTCGACCTGGTTAAGCTGGCGGTACTGGCGCTCCATACGGTAGGCCACGTTCGCCATTTCTTTGCCCAGCGTGGATGGGGTGGCGGGTTGACCGTGGGTACGGGAGAGCAGAGGGATATCGCGATACTGTACGGACAGATCTTTCACTGCGTCGATAAGCTTACGCCAGTACGGCAGGACCACTTCGTCGCGAGCGGTTTTCAGCATCAGCGCGTGAGACAGGTTGTTGATGTCTTCTGACGTACACGCGAAGTGAATAAACTCGGAAACGGCATGCAGTTCCGGGATATCAGCCACTTTTTCTTTCAGGAAATACTCAACTGCCTTCACATCATGGTTGGTCGTACGCTCAATGGTTTTGATGCGCGCAGCATCTTCTTCATTGAAGTTAGCGACGATCGCATCAAGGAAACCGATTGCGTCGGCAGCAAAAGCAGGAACTTCCTTGATCGCTGCGTGCGCGGCCAGTTTTTGCAGCCAGCGTACTTCAACCTGTACACGGAATTTCAGCAAACCGTATTCGCTGAAAATCCCGCGCAGCGCGCTGACTTTATCGCCGTAGCGTCCATCGACAGGGGAAACGGCGGTCAGTGAGGATAATTCCATAGATCACAACTCCGGGGTTAAATGAGCAAGAATTTGTTTTGCCTGAGTCGTCAGGCGATTACGAGAAAACATGAGTTGCAGACGGCCTCCACCAACCTGATGCCAGAGCACTGCTGCACGAATGCCAGCCAATAGCGAAGCGCGTACTTTGGCCTGAACCTGCGGGCTCTGAAGGATGGCAGGAGAACCCGTAACCTGAATACGCGGGCCGAGTGGGCTGATGACGTCAACATAAATGCCGGCCATTGCGCTCATCAGCGTTTCTGACTGCAAATCAAAATGGTCCAACTGGCGCTGCAAGCCGTTGATACGGTCGCCCAGCGTGTCCATAGCGCCTTTGGCAGCTGACAGCTTACGCTCCAGTACCATCAGGCTTAACGTGTAGCGGGTGAGTTCCGCATTCAGCCCCTGACGACTGCTGGCGTTGAGCACGCCGAGCAACGTTTCAAGGCCAAGTCGCAGGTTAGCTTCACTCCCGCCAAAAACCCCAAGCGTAGAGCTGGGGTTCATGTCGATGATACTGTTGAGCGAAACGTGTAACGCATCGGCATCACAATGCCCCTGGTGCGCCAGTTCTTGCACCAGGCGTGCCGACTGGCATATACCTGCCAGGGCGAGAGTGATGTCATAATAATTCTTTGCCACGTTCACTGCTTCCTTGTATCAAATGTGTAAATAATTAGACCGGCAAAGGCAGGCGTTGTTCGATAATTCCGCCGCCGAGGCAGACTTCGCCATTGTAAAAGACAGCCGACTGACCCGGCGTTACCGCCGCGACAGGTTCGTCGAAAATGACTTCAATACGTTCAGTATCCAGCGCTTTAACGGTGCACGGAATGTCGGTCTGACGATAACGGGTTTTCACCGTGCAGCGCATTGTGCCGGTGAACGGTTCGCGATCGACCCAATGCAGCTGTTGCGCCACCAGCCCAACGGACATCAGACGTGGGTGTTCGTGACCCTGAGCGACAACCAGAATGTTGTTCTCAACGTCTTTATCCACCACATACCATGGATCTTCCGTCCCTTCTTTTGTACCGCCAATGCCCAGACCTTTACGTTGGCCCAGAGTGTGGTACATCAGCCCCTGGTGCTGGCCAATCTCTTCACCGTCAACGGTGATGATTTTACCTGGCTGAGCGGGCAGGTAGCGACCAAGAAATTCGCGGAACTTGCGTTCGCCGATGAAGCAGATACCGGTGGAGTCTTTTTTCCTGGCCGTAATTAGTCCGAGATCTTCGGCAATTTTACGCACCTGTGGTTTTTCCAGTTCGCCCACCGGGAACAGGCTTTGCGCGATTTGCTCATGGCCGAGCGTGTAGAGGAAATAGCTCTGGTCTTTATTGCCATCGAGCCCTCGCAGCAGGCGGCTTTTTCCGTCGACATCCGCGCGGCGTACGTAGTGACCGGTGGCGATGTAATCGGCACCTAAATCTTCGGCGGCAAACTCAAGGAAGGCTTTAAATTTGATTTCTTTATTGCACAGAATATCCGGGTTCGGCGTACGACCCGCTTTGTACTCTTCCAGGAACAGTTCAAAGACGTTGTCCCAGTATTCTGCAGCAAAGTTAACGGTATGCAATTCAATGCCGAGTTTGTCGCAAACAGCCTGTGCATCCGCGAGGTCGGCAGCCGCTGTGCAATATTCCTCGCCATCGTCCTCTTCCCAGTTCTTCATGAACAGGCCTTCTACCTGATAACCCTGTTGTTGCAACAACCAGGCAGATACGGAAGAATCGACACCGCCGGACATGCCGACGATCACTTTTTTTGGGCTTTCAGACATAGGAATACTCACGACATTGAACTTCAAGGCGGCATATTCTAGCACGCAGCCCTTTACTTGACACCCTCTGTAAACGGCCAGTTAAATTCGCCGATCGTTGCCAGCGGATAGCGCTCTCCACTCTGGTAACAGAGAATGCTCTCGGCAACCAGCGGCGAGCGCAGATTTGGCGCTGAAAGAATCTCTTCTGCGCTGACCCAGCGACAGCAATCTATATCACTGTCATGAGGTTCAGTAGCGCACATATTGGCAAGTTCTATAGAAAACAGAAAACGCAAAAAGGGCGTTTTGTCCGGCGCAATCCATTGATGCATTCGAATGAAGTGCTGCGGTTGCGCGTTGATGCCTGTCTCTTCCCATAGCTCACGAGCGGCGGCCTGCACCAGGGTTTCGTCCGCTTCCAGGTGCCCGGCAGGTTGATTCCACAAAGCTTTGCCGTTGATGGTTTCCTCAACCACTAAAAATTTATCTTCTGCATGCACAATGCAGGCGACCGTGACGTGTGGTTTGAACATACAGCTTCCTTATACAGTTGCATCCCGCCATTCGCCGTTAGCGAGATTTTCCAGTGTGTAATCGCCCATGGCATAGCGTATGAGGCGCAGCGTAGGAAACCCAACATGCGCCGTCATCCGACGTACCTGACGGTTGCGGCCTTCATATAAGGTGACTTTTAGCCAACTGGTGGGAATATTCTTCCGTTCACGAATGGGTGGGTTTCTCGGCCACAGCCAGGCAGGTTCTTCTACCATTTGAATTCCTGCGGGCAGTGTAGGGCCATCGTTGAGCGTTACGCCAGTGCGCAGGGCTTCCAGCGCTTCGGGCGTAGGTTCTCCCTCAACCTGAACATAATAAATTTTCCCCGTGCGCTTGCCGGGCTGCGTTAACCGCGCCTGTAATGCGCCATCGTTGGTCAGCACTAAAAGCCCTTCACTGTCCCGATCCAAACGACCCGCAGCATACACGCCTTGCACGGGAATAAAATCTTTTAACGTTTTGCGTCCCGCTTCGTCAGTAAATTGTGGCAAAACATCGTAGGGTTTATTGAACAAAACCACGCGTTTTGGCTGGTTTTCTTTACGCTGTTTAGTGACTTGTCGTGAGCTGAATCGCTTAACTTGGTGATTTCTAAAAGAAGTTTTTTGCATGGTATTTTCAGATTATATCAATTGCCGCATTATAGCCTAAGAACGAGTGTCTTTCATGGCGACGAACAATAGGGTAGTATTGACACGCTCATTACAAATCATTAACAAAAAATTGCTCTAACGCAGTCGTGCAGCAGGACGCCAATGCACATGCAGCGCGATGACAGACGAGCAAACCAGAAGCGCTCGAAGGAGAGGTGAATGGAAAGCAAAGTAGTTGTTCCGGCGGAAGGTAAGAAGATCACCCTGCAAAACGGCAAACTCAACGTTCCTGAAAATCCGATTATCCCGTTCATTGAAGGCGACGGTATCGGCGTTGATGTAACCCCACCGATGATCAAAGTTGTCGATGCTGCTGTCAAGAAAGCCTATAAAGGCGAGCGTAAAATCTCCTGGATGGAAATCTACACCGGCGAGAAATCTACTCAGGTTTATGGTCAGGACGTCTGGCTGCCTGCTGAAACCCTTGATCTGATTCGTGAATATCGTGTTGCCATCAAAGGCCCTCTGACCACGCCAGTTGGCGGCGGTATTCGCTCTCTGAACGTCGCTCTGCGTCAGGAACTTGACCTGTATGTCTGCCTGCGCCCGGTGCGTTATTACCAGGGTACGCCAAGCCCGGTAAAACACCCTGAACTGACCGACATGGTTATCTTCCGTGAAAACTCCGAAGATATCTATGCGGGTATCGAGTGGAAAGCGGACTCCGCAGATGCTGAGAAAGTGATTAAATTCCTGCGCGAAGAAATGGGCGTGAAGAAAATTCGCTTCCCGGAACATTGCGGTATTGGCATCAAGCCGTGTTCTGAAGAAGGCACTAAGCGTCTGGTTCGTGCGGCGATTGAATACGCCATCGCGAACGATCGTGATTCTGTTACCCTGGTACATAAAGGTAACATCATGAAGTTCACTGAAGGCGCGTTCAAAGACTGGGGTTACCAGTTAGCGCGTGAAGAATTCGGTGGCGAATTGATCGATGGCGGCCCGTGGGTGAAAATCAAGAACCCGAAATCCGGCAAAGAAATCGTGGTTAAGGACGTTATCGCCGATGCATTCCTGCAACAGATCCTGCTGCGCCCTGCTGAGTATGATGTGATTGCGTGTATGAACCTGAACGGCGACTACATCTCTGATGCGCTGGCAGCACAGGTGGGTGGTATTGGTATCGCGCCGGGCGCGAACATCGGTGACGAATGTGCGTTGTTCGAAGCGACTCATGGTACTGCGCCGAAGTACGCAGGCCAGGATAAAGTGAACCCAGGTTCCATCATTCTGTCTGCTGAAATGATGCTGCGCCACATGGGTTGGGTTGAAGCAGCTGACTTAATTGTTAAAGGTATGGAAGGCGCAATCAACGCGAAAACCGTGACCTATGACTTCGAACGTCTGATGGACGGCGCTAAGCTGCTGAAATGTTCAGAGTTTGGCGATGCGATCATCGAAAACATGTAATCCAGATTCTGGGTTGTATGAGAACGGGAGCTTAACGCTCCCGTTGTTTTTGGATAGACTGCTAACGGTTAGCAAAATTTTATCAAAATAATTTATCAAAATTTCATGGAATGATCATGGTACGATTTTTATTAACAGCAATAGGTGGTGTAGTTGTAATCTGTGCTTTATACGTTATTGGAATCCTAAATAGTCCTCGAATATTCGGTGAGCTAGAATTTACGCAAAGCGGCACTTTTGGCGATTCATGGGGGGCATTAACTTCAGTCTTTTCTGCGTTGGGATTTTGTGGTGTACTTTGGACACTGAAGACTCAAAATGACTCTATACGGAAGGTAGAGGATGAGAATAGTAGAAAAGAAATTAATGAGCTAAAGAGGGATTTTGAGAATTCATTTTTTAATATGCTGAATTTGTTGCAAGTAATTATTAACGATATGAAAGTGGTTAATAAGAACACCAAAGTGATTAATGCAGAGGGACGTGGGGTTTTTCTTTATTTCTTTAAGTCGTTTAGACGTAAAGTATTGAGTGAAGGGGAATACCGTGTTTCGAAAAAAAATAATGCAAGAGAATTAAAAAACATAGTTAGTACCCTTGGTGGAAAGTATTCCAGTCATTTTCAAAGTCGCTCGCAAAATTTGTCTCATTACTATCGTTTTTTATTTAATATATTCAAGTTTATCGATGAGGCAGATATTGATGATGTTTCAAAGAAAAAATACGCTAATATTTTAAGAGCACAGATATCCAACTATGAATTAATAATGTTGTTTTATAATTCACTGACAATTGAAGGTGAGAAATTCAAATATTACTTTGTTAAGTATGAAGTGTTGGATAACCTACCAGTAATAAAGCTTATATATCAAAATCATGTATTGTTAGTTGATAAAGCGTGCTGGGGGGATAACAATTTAGCGTTAGACATAATCCGCAATTAAATATAATAGGATGCCTTTGTAAAAAGGCATCCTATATTATATGTTGATTTTAATCCAATCTTTGCCGCGATCATCGTGATAACGAGCTGTCTGAGTTGGTGATTTATGCCCAAGTAACTTTTGCGTATCGATCCCCTGGGCTTCATAAAGACGTTCTGCTAGCGATCGCTGTTCGTGAAACGTTGCCGGCGTGCCATCACCCCATTCAATTTCAGCTTTATCACGTGCTTTGCTAAAGTTCATCGTCAGGGTGTTAGCTTTTACCTGTGCTCCACGTTCTGCTTGTGATGTTGATCTAAAAAAGTGTACGAGGTAGGGGCTTACTGCGTAATCTCGGCAGCGGGCTACTACATCACGTAAACTCCAGTTAATCGCATTAAGGCGAAGAGAAAGAGGAATAGCTATTTTGCTGCCAGTTTTTTCCTGTTCGATATGTAGATGATTATCCCAGATATCGGTAAATTTCATTTTGGATATGTCCCCAAGACGTTGCCCGGTCACAAGGGCAAGCAGCATAGCATTTCCCATATACTGATGTTTCTTATCTGCGATATCGAAAATCTTCAGCCACTCGTCGAGGCTAAGTCGTTGTCTGGTAATCTTGCGCCTGGGCTGTTTAGTAGCAAGGGCAGGGTTGTGACCAGATGGTACTTCACCGTAGTGTTGGGCCTCTTTGAATACATCGATCAGAACTGAGCGAACAACTTGTGCCATTCTTGGTTGGCCTGCAGATAGATACTCTTCAAGAATTTGAGCAATATCCCTGACATCAACAGAAGATATTAGCTTCATTCCCGCACGTTCTTTGAGAAGTGCAACAGGCTTGGCTTTTTGTTTATACGTATTCTCCTTGATATCACCTGAAGCGAATCTTTCCTCCTGAATTTTCCAGTATCGCTCAAGCCAGGTAATAGTCGTAATTGCTTTACCCTTGCTGGTAGCGATTCGATCGCTAATAGCCAGTACCTGTCTTGAACGCTGCTCAGCAAGTCTCGCGTTCGCTTCAGTAGCAATTGCTATAGCCTCCACTTCATCAGTACCCAAGCTGTGAAATTTCCCTGTCACAGGGTGTTTGTACCTCCAATAAACTTTATTGACCTTCCGACTATAGAGTGGATAAAGGTTAGGTACTGATACATTATTTTTACGTGGTCTCGCTGCCATCGCTAAGGATCCTTTGCAATTTTGGTGAGTCAGATTTCTTGATAACCGGCGCAGCAAGTTCTCCAACCAATTCCGCGTCCTCTCTAACTCTCCAGAGCCTACCTTGCTTCATTGCTGGTGGAGAAAAGAGATTTTGCTTAGCGTAACGGCGCAATGTTGAGACGCTAGGTGGATTACTTCTGTATTTATCGGTTGCCCATTCTTCAAGAGTTAACATCTGAATCATGCGTTATTCTCCATTTAACCCGGCTGCACCCGGAATACGAAATTATAAATTATCGCTGGTTAGCTTTGGTGGAACAGCATAGAGCGGCCCGGGTGAGACATCAAAACGGCGCCAGCGTATATCACAGGTTCTTTCTTCACCTTCTTTGTGCCAGTCAACGACATCTGCCACTGGCTCGGCGTTCCTACCTGCCAACACCTCATCTACTACCTTCAACATATCCGTGAGAATGTAAGCTCTGTTCCCGCCGTTTGAGTACTGGGTATCATGCTGCAGGTGTTCACGTATATGGTGCAGGCGCTCGAGTGATACAGGACCGTGCGCCGGGTGGT
This sequence comes from Citrobacter sp. Cc139, assembly GCF_030334645.1. Lineage (NCBI taxonomy): Bacteria > Pseudomonadati > Pseudomonadota > Gammaproteobacteria > Enterobacterales > Enterobacteriaceae > Citrobacter > Citrobacter sp. Cc139. The sequence continues at coordinate 25,134 of NZ_JAOWDM010000070.1, read as the reverse complement.
TGTTAGTTGTCATGGGGTAACCTTCCTGAAACTGCGTCTGATATCATGGTCCGCATAGCAGCGAGACGGCTGGTTATTCTCGTCTTTGTAGACCAGCACAAAACTTTTACCATCTTTAGAAATGTATTCGATGATGAATCTGTTACTGGTGTGGATGCTCTCGATAACGTCACCTGTTTTCATCTCACTCTCCCTTCACGCCAATGCCAGTGCTATTCCCATTCAGCGCTTCTCTTAAGCACCGAACGTATGCCGGTATGTAACAGTCATTAGGATTTGCGATTGCCTCAAATAAAGCCTGCGCTTGTCGCTTGATGTTGATATCCCGCGCCTCCAGTTCTGCTATGCGCTTCTCTGCGGCTTCCAGCGCATCAGTTGTGGTACTGTCATTCAGCAACCACGACTTGAGAATTTCATCGCCTTCGTACTCAAACAGCTCTTTTCCGGTTTCGTAGTTATGCCAGTTCAGGTTTGCATCCAAGCTGGCCAGCATTTCGTATGTGTCTCCTTCGCCGTCCCAGTTATTGCGGAACAGGATTGCGTAAAGCCCAGGCTTCAGCGCCTGTTTGTTGAGTGCTGTCATTGGGCTGCCTCCTGCTTCTGCTTGTTGTATACGGCCCAACTCAGAGCATCGAGCTTGTCACGGCCTGCTTTGTCGTACATGTGGATGCCGTCTTTGCAGACGTGCTCCTGCTTAACCTGTTCTTCAAGGGTGCTTATCTCTTCGTAAGACAGGGTTGCCAGTTTCAGGCGATTCCAGCCGAAGTTGCGGATGCGTGTCATGACTGCACTCCTTTGCGAATTTCCTGCGCTAACCATTCCAGAGCCATCACAGGCACACCGATGTGACCTGCGCCTTCGAACTTCTTGCTAAGATGCTCGATTGCAGCATCCACACCCTGCGCCCGCACTTCAGCCAGGAAAGCGTCTGTGACTGGGGTTTCTGGCTCGTAACCATCGGCGCTGACGTAACGGGTAACCTCCTCTTCGTAGAAAGTTTCCGACTCGATATGTGCAACATGACAATCGTTGATGATGAAATTTTTCAGCCCCGCATTCTCCGCTGCCAGCACCCTGCACTTTCTCTCGGCGTTAGCGAGCTGTACTGCCATGTCTGTGAGTTTCAGTTCAAGATTGTGAATAGTCGCGTCTGCTGCCCGGAACTCGCGCTGGGATTCCGTTAAATTTGAGCAGGCGTTTTGAATTGAGTAGGCCAAAATGGCAGTATCACGATCATCTGATTCTTCAGCTTTAACCTGCAACTGAACCGCCAGGCTGAAGAGATCAGCAATTTGAGTTTCTGTCATACGGTTATTGATCGTTTGCATTGGTATGTACCTGCTGAAGTTTGTGCTGTTTAACGAAGTGGGCCACTGCTTTAGACTGGCTGGCGATTATTTTTTTATCGCCTAAATCCAAGGTGACGTTCTTCCCGCGATAAATAATCGCAGAGCCGATTTCCTTACCGTCCAGCTTCACATACAGCACTTTCCCGATAATCTCTGTCGTAGGGATTGGCTGTGAAAGGCGATAGGTTTCGCGAGCTTCAGCAATGGTTTTATGTTCGTCGATTATCGACAGGGCTTCAGCCAGTGCAGTGCCTTGCAAAGTGAACACGCCTTCATCGCTAATCGTCGCCATGGCCATTAACTCCACAAAACGGCGAGCACTTTTAATGTTGAGTTCAGGCGCGATAGAACTGCGCGTAACCTTTGTTTTTCCCTGGGCGGCGGCTACGGCTTTATCGTGCTGGAGAACCTCACCAGCTTGTTCGCCAAACTCGCGAACGCGGTCAACAGCAACATCAACAGATACGGCACCAGATTTAACTTCCTGCTGAACGTCATAATTAGCGGTGCTCAGAGTGAGCAACTTCTCAACGGTCGCTACAGACTTATTGACCAGCTTTGCAATCTCGCTGGTGGTCTGGTTGAAAGCGTTATGAAGCTCCTGAATAACAGCAGCCTGTTCAATATCGGAAAGGGGGAGTTGGTTATTACTGGTCATGATGCGAGCCAGACGCTGCACATCGCTACCGTTGAACGGCATGATATGAATACGGTCTACTGGCTTACCAGCTTCAGCACAACGTGCGTAGCAGCGACGACGACGGTGGCCTTCAACTACCCACACACCGCCTTCATCACGTGCGATAACCTCCAGCGGAGGAACGGTGCCACCGTTCATCAGATAGTTAAACAGGTCGTCATCTGCCTGGCGGGTACGTTCGTCGTCTTCACGCTTGTTGAAACCTTCACGCACGTGGATATGTTCAAGGCTGATAAACATCCCTGTATCGGTGCGCTTGATGGTCCCGTCACGGGACATCTGTTTGAATGAGTTGGCGGCCATCACTTAGCCCCTTCATTCATCACAACATTAGTTACCGGAGTTAACTCACGCAGTTCGCGCTGGGCTTCCAGAAGGTGCATGTTGCTGCGTGTTTTTGTGTGTCTTTCAACGATGCGATCGCATTCTTTTGCCCAGCAGATAACGTCATCGCGTAAAACTGTATTTTCAACAGCCAGTGCTTTTCGCTGCTCCATTGACTCGCACAGTGCGACACCCTGAACATCGTAGCGGTTCGCCAGTTCATTCATCAGCCACTGGGAAGCAGCTGGAAGGAGAGGGGCGGCTTTACGGGCTGCATCGATCAACTGCTCTCTGGTCATACGTGGTTGTAACTCAGTGACGTTCTGTGTGGTCGTCATGGTTAGTTTCTCCGTGTTATATGCGCCCTGCACGGCGCTGAATTTTGGTTGCACGAATCCCTCGCCAAAAGGCGAATAAAAGTTTGGGTTTCGTTTCAGTAAATGCCCCATGAAGAGGCACTTAGTGAAACGGGCGACTGCAATCGCCGGTTAGTTTCTCCACTCAATTGAAAGCGCGTTCCGCTGGTTTTGGATTTAACGAACTGGCACTTAATGACAAGGGACAGAACGCGCTTTCAGTTGAGTAAAAAGGGCGGCACCAGGGACTTCAAAGGTTGGTACTGGTACCGCCAAGACTCCACACAGCTTTCTTACTTCCTTGGACCACGATGGATATGTGATTCTGGTGCAGCATGCAGGGTTCGAACCTGCGACCCACGGCTTAGAAGGCCGTTGCTCTATCCAACTGAGCTAATGCCACAATGGGAATAGCATTCTGATTCGCGACAATCATAGATAACGTTCTGGGACCGTTAACTACTGAATGCTATTTCCGTTGTGTTCGTGGGGTCTACTTCCCTCCTGTCACGGTTCTTTCCCCGCGTCATCATGTGTTCATTCGGTACATGAAACCCATTTGCCGGGATTCCACCGACTCCCATCTGTTTTTAAAGCCACTCAGATATCGTCTGGGCTTCGCCGTCTACTTCCGGCTGTCACTGCCGTCGAGAGTGCTGGCATCTCACTGACCTGATAACTCCTAGGATCAACTGGAGTGGTTGTTATCGCGACCAAAGCGCCACTGTCCAGGACATTTAAAAGGACCGTCTCCAAGTGGTAACTCTTCCAGTCCCGGTAAGAACCCTGCGAGATGCTTACCGGGACCGCCTTATGCTCCCTAAAAAGATGGCTGCCACAAATTGTGGGAAGTGACAGCCATTACAGGATACCGAGGCTTCACCAGATGAATGTAACTATGGGTTCGTCTGGTGTGTTTTAAATGTACCTTTAGTTACCATGACGGTCAAGTAAGTTAATGTACTTTTTGTTACCTTGGAGGTGAAAAAAATGCCAGAATGATATCTGGCATTAGAAATGAGTTACTTAGATGTTCTGCGTTATCTGAACAACTTTTCCTACAATGCGGCAATTGCCATCAATGGGGATCGGCTTAAAGGCGGGATTAAGCGGCATGAGATATGAGTAAGGGCTATCCCAAACAAGTTTCTTCACAGTCGCTTCTGCTGAACCATCAAGTATTGCTACGACAATTTTCCCATACAGGTCATCAAGTTGTCCGTAATGTGGCTCAACAATAACGATTGAGCCCTCCGGAATTGATGGAAGTCCATGTGGGTTAGTCATTGACTCACCACGAACTACCAATCCGAAAACTTCATCAGAAACGTTTGCTGTGGTTTGAGTCCATGAAATCACATCAGTAAGCCTTGAGCATGCATAGGTATCAGTCCATACCCCGGCCTGAACAGCAGAGATAATAGGAACGGCGGTAGGTGGCTTCAGGTATGGGATAACTTTGGTGTCATCTTGAGTCTCATCACCCTTGCCGTAAAGAATCCATTCAGGAGTGGTCTGTAAAGCCATCGCTAGTTGGTGAAGGTTTTCTCCGTCAGGCTTAGTTGTACCGTTCTCCCATTTGGTAACGGACACTCTACTCACCCCAAGGCGTTTAGCCAGGGTCTGCTGAGTTATATCGAGCTGGACTCGCCGGGATCTTATTCGGTCTTTCATCTCTGTTTTCATGTAACCAATGTTACATTGATTCCTTGTAACTGTTGTTTGCTATTTAATGTACCTTTTGTTACCTTTAAGGCGTGAGTTAACCAGGAGGAACCATGCTTAAAACTGACGTCATAGAACACTTCGGAGGGGTATCAAAAACCGCGAGTGTTTTGGGAATTTCCCATCCTGCAGTGTGCCGATGGGGTGATGTGATCCCTCAGAAGCAAGCTTTTGTTATCGAACGTATCACTAAAGGCAAGCTTAAATACGATGCCAGCCTTTACCAAAAGTCTACAGACACAGCAGCTTAAACATAACTACCAAAGGAAAAACAAGATGGTAGAGCAAACCCTGAAGGAAGTAGTGAAAGCGATGTGTAAGGCGTACCCCGGAGGCCGTCAGGCTATGGCAGGTGCGTTAGGCATGTCAGAAACCCAATTCAATAACAACCTTTATGAGAAAAACGGTTGTCGTTTCTTTGAAGTCACTGAGCTGGAAGCGATGGAGGACATTTCCAACACGTCATTCGTTGCCGACTACTTTGCCAAGCGTCGCGGCGCACTGCTGGTGGACGTACCAAGCCTGGAAGATCTGGACCGAGTTGACTTGTTCAGTCGAGCAATGCGTACAGCAGCTGCAAGAGGGCAGGTTGATCAGATTATCCAGAAGGCGCTTGAGGATGGAGTGATTGAAAAGCATGAAGCCGAAGAAATTCAGGAACACCACCGCCGTCATCTGGCAGCGCGTGAAGAAGAAATCCGCGCGATTGTGGCCTTATTCAGCCGCCGTCAAAAGAAGTGACGCCAGCGAGTGTGCAGCTCCTGGCGTCGTGGCGTGTCGTATTCAGTGGAGAAACTAACGCATGAACAGTGTAACAACACAGTACCGCAGGTCGCAACTTATTGCTCGACCTATGCCGGGTGGAAAAGGTCCGGCGCAGTTCGTGTATGGGGTAATGGTATCCGGATGCTTTGAGCCTGTCTGCTACCAGTTTGCCGATTGGGTTGTAGGTGATTTCAACGGCCAGGCGGAGAAGGTCGAATGCGAGCACTCAACAGACGGTTTAAAGACAGCTACGGAGTCCCAGTCAGGGTTATCCGGTGGGAGCCAGAAACTCAACGGGTTATATACCTGCGCGACGGATACGAGCATGAGTGCTTCAGTCCTCTCGAACAGTTTCAGCGTAAATTCAGGGAAATAGAGGATCAGAATGAGCCTGTTAATGACATCCCGGCCAATAGTAATAAATCCTGACCTTGCATACAGCATTGGCCTGAATGAGGCGATTGCTTTGCAGCAGATTAATTACTGGCTGCAAGAAACCAAATCGGGCATGGAAAGTGATGGTGTTCGCTGGATTTACAACACGACAGAACAGTGGCTGGAGCAGTTCCCGTTCTGGTCTGAGTCGACCCTGAAGCGTACCTTCACCCGCCTGAAGACACTCGGTGTGCTCAAAATTGAGCAACTGAACAAGTCCCAACGCGACATGACCAACTTCTACACAATCAACTATGAAAGCGAGCTTTTAGATGAAGTCAAAGTGACCGAATCGAAGAGGTCAAAATGCGCTCTTCCATCAGGTCAAAATGACACGATGGAAGAGGTCAAAGTGACACACTCCATCAGTTCAAAACGAACCGCTGTCATCAGGTCAAAATGCACTGATGATCTTACAGAGAATACAACAGAGAGTACTACAGAGAATAAAACCCCTTCTTGTCCGGAAGCTTCGCAACCGGACGCTTTGGTTAATCCAAATGATTTTCTGTCTCGTCATCCAACAGCGGTGGTTTTCAGTGCAGCAAAACGTCAATGGGGAACTCAGGAAGATTTAACCTGCGCAGAATGGATCTGGGGAAAGATTATCCGACTGTACGAACAAGCCGCTGAGTCTGACGGTGAGCTGGTTCGCCCTAAAGAACCTAACTGGGTTTCCTGGGCTAACGAGGTTCGTCTGATGTGCACTCAGGATAATCGCAATCACCGCCAGATCTGCGAGCTGTACGGTCGTGTAAATCGTGATCCCTTCTGGTGCAAAAATATTCTCAGTCCTTCGAAGCTGCGTGAAAAATGGGATGAGTTGTCTCTGAAGTTATCAGTGTCAGTGAGCAAACATGAGGTTCGAGAGGACCCAATGTTTAAATCCAAATACGAGTGCGATACACGCATTCCTGAAGGATTTAGGGGGTAGCTATGAGCATTCTGAAAATGGTCCAGATGTTTATTGCCATGAACCCCGGCTCCACGACCAGGGACATCATCGAAGGTCTGACCCAATACAGCCAGGACCAGCTTCAACTCACTGTTTGCCGCCTGTATGGTTCTGGGATGGCAACGCGTAAACGCGACGGTCGACAATTCCGTTACTACGCGGAACCGCCAGCAGATTGCCATTTCGAAGTGTTTGAACCAACTCCTGAAGTCAGCGCCCTGATGGAAACGGCGAAAGGCCTGGAGTCGAAAGGTCTCTTTCACCGTGCCGCGACGATTTACATGGAGGCGTTCAGCGCATCAGCCATTGAATCAGAGCGAGCAGCAATACTGGCAGAACGTCAGCGCTGTCTTGGCCTGGCTAAGCCAGCAGTTATTACCGAAGACGGATGCTATCTGGCTGGTCGATTTTGGGGAGGCCGTTAATGAACTATTCACTGATTTACGCCGATCCACCGTGGGAATACGGAAACACCATCAGCAATGGTGCAGCGGAAAACCATTACGGCACGATGAAACTCATCGACATAAAACGCCTGCCTGTCTGGGAGCTGGCTGCGGAAGATTCCGTTCTGGCCATGTGGTTCACCGGTACACATACCCGTGAAGCGATCGAACTTGCTGAGGCATGGGGTTTTAAGGTTCGGACCATGAAGGGATTCACCTGGGTGAAGTTCAACTCACTGGCTGAGCAGCACATCAACAAAGCGCTTCAGGCTGGTGGAGTAGAGGACTTTTACGACTTCCTCGACCTGTTAAACGCTCAGACTCGAATGAACGGTGGCAACCATACCCGCGCCAATACCGAGGATCTGCTAATTGCCACAAGAGGGAAAGGTCTTGAGCGTCAGGACGCGAGCGTAAAACAGGTTATCTACAGCCCACTCGGCGAGCACAGTCAGAAGCCAGCAGAAGCGCGTTACCGCTTGGAGAAATTATACGGCGATGTGTCACGCATTGAGTTGTTCAGCCGCTGCGCGGCCCCCGGCTGGCATCACTGGGGAAATCAGGCAGAAAACCCTGATGTAATCATGTCTCCTGGTTACGTTGGTAAACCTGATCCGCTGCTGGAGGTGGCTTATGCAGGACGTTGAAGCACGTAACGCGCTTCGTAACATCGCCAGAAGATGCAACGAGGAAATTACCGCTAAACGCAAGGCTAATCCTGGTATGAATTGTGACGAAATAGCCAGGCCAATTTTTAACGGTGCTATAGGGATGGTTAAGCAGCTTGGCTTTACGCCATCTCATTTGTATCTCGAAGTCGGGATTTTGAACAAGCGGATTAAGGAGCGCTGAAGTGAACAAACTTACCGTGAGACAAAGTGAAGTACTTGGTTCGATCGTGAACTATCAGCGCCGGTTTGGATTCCCTCCAACGATATGTGAACTGGCTGGGCTGATTGGTTGCTCATCACCGAACGCTGCAGCGGAGCATGTGAAGGCCATAGTGAAGAAGGGATATATCTCAGTTGCGCCTGGAGTTTCCAGAGGGATTACCGTTATTTCAGCAAATGATGAGGTAGACGCGATATCGATCATCAAGTCACTCATTAACGGTGATAGCGATTCAAGAGAACGCGCCTTGTCATGGCTGGAAGCGAGAGGTGTCCAGCCATGAAATTAACGTTGCCATTCCCGCCAACAGTTAACACCTATTACCGGTCCCCTGACCGTGGAGCGTTAAAGGGTAAGCATCTGATCAGTGAGATGGGTAGGAAGTTCAAGAAGAACGTTTACGCATCTGTTGTTGAGCAGTACGGCGGTATACCTAAACCAGTTAACGTCAACGTTGAGGTAAACATAGTTCTTTTCCCGCCAGATAACAGACGGCGGGATCTGGACAACTACAACAAAGCGCTGTTCGACGCACTGACGAATGCCAGAGTCTGGGAGGACGACAGTCAGGTTAAACGGATGGCTATCGAGTGGGGACCGGTAGCAAAGCCCGGAAGAGTAGAAATCAATATTAATCACTATAAATAACTGTTCAAACATACAGGTGACAATGCAAGCACATTTCGAAGTCTGTAAAATACGAAAACCGGCGTAGTGGGGTGCAGTCCGCTTCGCATTTCAATAAGTGGAGAAGGTTATGAATCAGTTGATGGTAATTGATGGTGTATCCGTAAGTCGTGACGTTGTTGGTCGTTATAGCCTCAATGATCTTCACCGAGCAGCGGGTGGACTTGATAAACATAAGCCAGCTTTCTGGCTTCGAAATGAACAAACGGAGCAATTAATAACCGAGTTGCAAATTTGCAACTCGGATGTACCTGAGCCAGTAAGTGTTATTAGAGGCGGAAAATTGCAGGGTACATATGTTTGCCGTGAATTAGTTTACTCATACGCAATGTGGATTAGCGCAGCATTCAATCTGAAAGTGATCAGGACGTTTGATGCCATTCAAACATCAGGAAAATCTGCAGGTGCATCCGATCGTGTTCAGGCTGGAGTAATCTTGCTTGAATCTGCTGCAAAACTGCTCAATCTTTCGAACTCATCCAAACTTGGCGCTTATCAAAAGCTCCAGCAGGTAGCAGGTTTACCTGATCTAATGCCGCATTATGCTATTGATGCTCCTGTAGGAGCCCTGGACGGTTCCAGTCGTCCGACACAATCACTAAGTGCTCTCCTCAAAGAAAAAAATATCCGCATCACAGCGAATCAGGTTTATCACATGATGTCCAGGCTTGGCATTGTTGAGCAAAAAGAGCGCTACAGTCGCACCGGTGTCAACGGCGTTAAAAAGTTCTGGTCGCTAACTGCGAAAGGTTGCATGTACGGGAAGAACATCACCAGTCCAGCTAACCCAAGAGAAACACAGCCACATTTCTTCGAATCTAAGTTTGGCGAACTACTAAAAATTATCGACATCGTAGCCTGAGGTAACAGTGAGAGCTCTACTTACACCTGAAGTTGCACCGATGACGGGGGTAGTGATATTTCGCCCAGGCAGTGAACTGATGCATCTGTTCAGACATGGGCGTGTTCTTATCGAGCCACAGGCAGAGTCTATGGCTGAGTTACCGTCTGGTCTGCTGCCTGAGACAGCTCAGGAGCTTCAGAACGATCCGTTGATGCGTGATGTCTTCGAAAATCAGAAGGTAATACATCGTGCTGGTGGACTGAATTCACTGGATGCCTGGCTCGAAAGAAAACTGGAATGTCAGTACCCGCACAGCGAGTGGCATGATCGCAACTACACCATCACCCGGCATGCGCCTGGCTCAATCCGCACGTGCTGGGGCTGTGACTTAAAAATTCGTGAGCAGTTCACTGAAGGTCTGGCGGGTATAGCCCGTGAAAACCTGGTATCTTGGCTACTGAAGGTTGTAAACGGTCAATTAGGTTTCAGTGAGGACCACATTCTGACGCTGCCGGAGTTTTGCTGGTGGATGGTCAGGAACGACCTGGCTGATGAGATACCTGAAGCCGTAGCCCATAAAGCTCTTCGTCTGAATGAAGATACTCACCAGTCGGTAACACGTGAAAGCGATATTGTTCCAACATTACCTGCTCAACAACTGGTACAGGAGAAAGCGAAAAAGATAGTGGCGATGAAGGTAGACCCGGAGACACCGGAATCCTTCATGCTTAAACCCAAGCGTCGCCGCTGGGTGAATGAGAAATACACGAGATGGGTTAAGGCCCAACCGTGCGTCTGCTGTAACAAGCAGGCTGACGACCCCCACCACCTGATTGGCCACGGGCAGGGTGGAATGGGTACAAAGGCACACGACCTGTTTGTGATTCCTCTGTGCAGAGAGCATCACGACGAGTTGCATGCTGATCCTGTGGCATTTGAATCGAAATACGGTGACCAGCTGGTCCTGGTGTTTCGGATTATAGATCGTGCGCTGGCAATCGGCGTACTGGCGTAAGTGGAGAACGCTAAATGATTAATCCTTCTGAAGTTGGTAAATCTGGTGAAATGGTTCGTCTTCGTACTCTGGAAAGCATCTGGATACAGGGTAAGTTGCGCATGTGGGGCCGTTGGTCTTACATCGGCAGTGGTAGTGGTGGGAACATGTTTAACCAGCTACTGGCATCAGGAAAAATCACCAAGACAGCTATCAATGATGCGCTGCGCCGTATGAAGAAATCAGGGATCACCAAGCCTGAACTTGAAGCGTACCTGCGTGAAATCCTCGACAGCAAAAATAAAAGCGGCCTGGCGTTCTGTTCAGACGAAGAAGGGTTGTTAGTGGATGGTGTCATTGCGTCTGTACTGATGAATGATGATTACCGATCACTCTATAGCGTGATTGTCGATCGCCATCGCCTACGCAAGAGCAAGCTGCAGATGGCCAATGAATTGCAGGCTAAACATCCTGACTGGCCGCTGATCACCTGTCGTCGACGCATTGACACTTGGCTAAGTCTGGCAGAATCGATCCTGTACGCTCCAGTTTGTGACGCATTCGGCACAAATAGCGACAGATTTAAGTTGCATAGTGAGCAAGAAAGTGCTTAAATTGTGGTAGGCTCGGGGCGTTAAAGCGAACTGAGCAACACAACATTAAGAACCCGCCATTGAGCGGGTTTTTTGCTTTCAGGAAAGACTACCAAGAAAAATTAATGGTATAGTTTTCGAAACTAAATTCTGGAGAATAAAAATGCTTTGTGGCGGTCTCTCTTTGCGAGACTTTATGCATAAGCTGCATAAGGTTTTGCGGCCAACAGGTCCTGTTGTTTCAATGGAGTTGTTATTTGGCCGTGAAAAGCATGTTACTGATCTGGAACTGGCACTTTACGCAACTGGCAGGCATGCATTTATTTATGGTGATCGAGGTGTAGGAAAAACATCATTAGCTCAAACTGTCGCATTTAAGCTTCAGGAAGAGAACGACCCAATATTGGTTGGTTGTGAAAAAGAATCCACATTCTCTAGTGTAATGAATGACATTATTTTGCGGGGCGTCCCACAAGATAAGAAGGTGGACACACAAGGCTGGTCTATAGGTCTGAATGTCGCTGGTATTGGTGGCATTAATGCGGGTAAAAATGAAAAAATAAATAATACTGAAATAAATATTGATTCGGTTTCCGCCGCTGTTCGCGCATTACAGTTTTTAACAACAGTACACTCTAAAGTTCCATATATTGTAATTGATGAGTTTGACCAGATAGAGTCAGACGTAGAGCGACAGAAGTTTGGTTCACTTATCAAGCAATTAGGTGATCAGGCATGTGAAGTTAAATTGATTTTCACTGGAATTGGTGACTCACTAGTAACATTAATTGGTGGACATAAATCCAGCGAACGCCAGATTCATCAGGTCCATCTTGATAGTTTGCCTTGGAATGGGCGCTTCCAAATCATTGACAATGCTTTTGACGAGTTCGGCTTATCCGTTGAAGAATCTGTTCGTTATAAAATTGCAGGTCTTAGCGATGGCTTTCCAAACTACATTCACTTGATTTGTGAGAAAATTCTTTTAACCTGTCAAAGCTCAATGAGAGAATTTAATGTTATTGATTACTCACTATTTATCAAAGGGTTAAATGATGCAATTGATTCGGTGTCAGAGACATTAAGGCAAAGCTATACTGATGCAACTGAAGGGCGTGATGAGTCGTATAAACATATAATTTGGGCAATGTCAGATATGGCGGACCTCACTCGCCATAAAACGCACATTTCAGAATCCTACGTCAAAATATGCAAGTCTCTCGATGTGAACCCACTAGATAAATCCACATTTGAACGGAAGTTTAGTGCGCTAAAAAAACCAGCTTTTGGCTGTATCATCATACCTGCATTAGGGAATCGTCCTGCCTGGTTCCGTTTTCGTGAGAATATGCTACGTGGTTACATTCGCATGAGAGCAGAGCAACACGGACTTGAATTAGACTTTCAAAATTACCGAGTCGCAGGGGAACACTCAGCTCGTGCAATTGGTAAATATGCAGCTTATAAGCCATTAACTAACGTTGAAGGCCGCGTCGCTAAATTGAGAGGCGATGATGATTGGCTTGAAGATCAAAAAAACGAATTAAGAAAGTAGCACAATATTAATAGGTTAATCAGGCTGCCATATGGCGGCCTTTTTTATTCCCCTCATTCCTGAGAGGACTCACAGCAATAAAGAGGGGGCTAAATGTCTGATCCGATTTCCGGTACTGGTCTGGCTGGTGGTGTCCTGACGGGAGCCAGCGTCTATGGATTTCTGTCCGGAACCGATTATGGCGTGGTGTTTGGCGCATTTGCCGGAGCTGTATTTTACATTGCAACGGCTGCGGACCTTAGCGCAGCACGTCGGCTGGCGTATTTTGTCGTGTCTTACATCGCCGGGATAATCTGCTCTGGGCTGGTGGGTTCAAAGCTGGCTGACTGGACTGGTTACAGTGATAAGCCTCTGGATGCCATCGGTGCCGTAATCGTTTCGGCTTTAGCTGTCAAAATTCTGACGTTCCTGAACAACCAGGATGTCGGCTCGCTGGTGGCGCTGATAACGCGCCGGGGAGGTTCAGGTGGTACTAAATGACCCGTCTGCAACAATCAACGCGCTGCTTTGCACTGGGGTAGTGCTGACCCTGATGTTTTATCGTCGCGGCGAATCTCGACATCGACCATGGATTTCTCGCTTAGCGTGGCTGCTTACGGTCATCTACAGCGCCGTTCCGCTGGCATATCTGTGCGGTATCTATCCTTATTCATCGTGGGCCACTATCGGGGCCAACATTATTTTCCTGTCTGTGCTGGTTGCCGTCAGAGGCAACGTGGCACGCCTGGTTGATCATCTGAGGCAATAATGAACCAATCACAATTTCAGCAGGCGGCTGGTATCAGCGCCGGGCTTTCTGCACGCTGGTTTCCGCACATTGATGCTGCAATGAAAGAGTTTGGAATCACAGCAGTTAACGATCAGGCCATGTTCATTGCACAAGTTGGGCATGAATCTGCTGGTTTTACCTCGCTGGTCGAGAGCTTCAACTACTCGGTAGACGGGCTGAAGAAAACCTTTGGTAAACGCCTGACGCCGTATCAGTGTGAAATGCTGGGGCGTGTAGATGGTAAGCAGGTGGCCCACCAGCCGCAAATAGCCAATCTGGTTTATGGTGACCGCATGGGGAATAACAGCCAGGGTGACGGCTGGAAATATCGCGGTCGTGGCCTGATTCAAATCACTGGCCGCGAGAACTACGCCAAATGCGGTGCGGCGCTGAAGCTTGATCTGATCAGCACACCAGAGTTGCTGACAGAGGAGAAGCATGCAGCTCGTTCTGCTGCCTGGTATTTCACATTACGTGGTTGCTTGATGTATTCAGGTGATGTTGTCCGTGTAACGCAGATCATTAACGGTGGCCAGAATGGACTGGCCGACAGAAATAGTCGTTATAACAAAGCGCGGGCGGCGTTGCTGGTATGACAGCTGTCTTTGCTTTTGTTAAGGCGCGGTGGAAAACAATCATTGTTTTGCTGATGTTGGCTGGTGCATTTCTTGCTGGGAACGTCTGGAGTGAGCGGGGCTGGCAAAAGAAGTGGGCTGACCGTAATAGCATGGAATCTTCACAGGAAGCAAACGCGCAGACTGCCGCACGCTGGATTGAACAAGGGCGCATAATTGCCCGTGATGAGGCTGTAAAAGATGCACAAGCACAAGCCGCTAAATCTGCTGCCACTGCTGCTGGCCTGTCTGCCACTGTTAGCCAGTTGCGCACCGAAGCAACAAAGCTTGCCGCCCGCCTGGACGCCGCAAAGCACACCGCAGATCTTGCCGCTGCCGTCAGAAGCAAAACAACCGACACCACTGCCGGAATGCTCGCCAACATGCTCGGAGATATTGCAGCAGAAGCTCAGCGATATGCTGGAATCGCTGACGAACGCTATGCCGCCGGAGTGACATGTGAACGCATTTACGACTCGGTGAGAGAGTCAAATAACAATCCCGTAGCCTCGCAATAGCGGGGCTTTTTGCTAATTGAGGTATCCAAATGACCGTTCGCGCAAAATTTCGTTGTCACTTCATCCAGAAAGCAGAAGACGATTCACACCGCACAATCCACATGAGCCCTGTGACCACAGATACCCCAGAAAACAAAACCTGGTCAAAGTACACACCTGGCGGTCTGTTGCAGATACACATCTCCAACCCAGCAGCATTCGAACAGTTTGAGCAGGGCAAAGAATATTACCTCGATATTCAGCCAACTGAATAAGCCATTCCAAAGCTCATCTGCGGGTGGGCTTGATAATGGTTTGTTGAGCTAATTAACTATTGTGATGATAAAATCCTATCCTTTATAGGAGGGGATATGTTCACTTGGATGATTGCTCACGAAGGATTAGTAAAGATTATAGCTTCCGCACTTTTAACATTTGGCTCAATCGTACTCGCCTTTAGGGTGAAGTCATTAATCGGGTTGATTGCTGATGTTCTTAATGCACACGAGAAAGCTCTTGGCGAGATAAAAGAAATTAGCGAAAACCCGAAATGGAATAATGCAGGCCGCTTAAGCGCTACTGTAGATGCGGCGCTTAAAAATGGAATGGCAGTGGCTATAGATAGATTTAACGCCAGAAAAGGCGCTGCACTGCTTGTTGTTGGTTTTGGCTCACTGGCTTTAGGTGGGGGCCTCAACGTTGCGATTGGCATATTGATGAATTTTTTCAGTTGAGCGACCGCCTCCGGGCGGTTTTTTATTGTCATTACCCTTGGCATTACCGCAGGTATTCACTGAGTGCCTGCGATAATGCTATATATGCTACTCCAGAGAGCGGAGGGGCAATGAACATTAAAAAATACTGGTTTTTTTCATGGGTCGCTTATGACTCATTAACGGGTGAAAAGTTACTCGAATATTCCGGTTCTGATACTTTCACCTCTGAGGAGGGTGTTAGTGCTGTTGAAGTGTTTGAGAGTTTAATGAGTGACTTTGAATCAAGAAGAGAAAATCTGAAAATACATTGCATAGCATTCAATCCTATCTAATTAACAAGCCTCGCATATGGACTGACCCTATAAAGTTGGACAGTTCACGGTTTTGCCGTGCGACAGGCTCACGTAGGGCAGCATGATGGAATGCTGCCCTGGTGGTGTTATCTGGCAGCAGTGTCGTTGATGATGGCATGTAAATGATAATTAATATCGTTCGCGGGTCCTTTCCGGCGATCCGGCCTGTTACGGGGCGGCGACCTCGCAGATTCTCGCTATTTATGAAAATTTTCAGGCATTTGCCATTTCCGTTCTTCTTCTCGCTAATTCATTGTTTTAACTGAAAACACCCCCTGAAAAGAAAGGAAACGATAAGCCTTAAAAACGGTTAAATAGCCAGAGGGCGTTTCCTTTCTCTGTTTTTGTGCATGGAGTGGGCTATGGAGGTCAACAAAAAGCGGCTTTCTGAAATATTTGGGGTCAGCGTGCGAACCATTCAGAACTGGCAGGATCAGGGAATGCCTGTAGCACGTGGCGGTGGAAAAGGTAATGAGGTCCTCTATGAATCTTCCGCGGCTATCGAATGGTATTCCGCACGCGACGCGGCGATTGAGAATGAGAAATTACGGAAGGAGGTGGAAGACCTTCGTCTTGCATCGGAATCCGACCTTCAGCCTGGTACGATTGACTATGAGCGTCACCGCCTCACCCGAGCGCAGGCAGATGCCCAGGAACTAAAAAATGCAAAAGATTCCGCTGAGGTGGTGGAAACCGCATTCTGCACGTTCGTGCTGTCGCGGATGGCCGGAGAAGTAGCCAGCATTCTTGATGGAGTTCCTCTGTCGGTTCAGCGGCGCTTCCCGGAGCTGGAAAACCGACATATTGATTTCCTCAAGAAGGACATCATTAAAGCCATGAACAAAGCAGCTGCGCTGGATGAAATAATACCGGGGTTGCTGAGTGAATATATCGAACAGTCAGGTTAAGGGGCTGCAGCACTCTGCGCGCGCGGGTCTACTTTCGCTGTACCGACCTGAGCCGCAAACGGCGGTTGAATGGGCAGACGATAATTACTATCTCCCCAAAGAGTCGGCCTACCAGGAAGGGCGCTGGGAAACGTTGCCATTTCAACGCGCGATCATGAATGCGATGGGTAACGATTACATACGTGAGGTCAACGTTGTTAAGTCTGCCCGTGTTGGCTATTCAAAAATGTTGCTGGGTGTTTATGCGTATTTTATTCAGCACAAGCAGCGAAATTCCCTTATCTGGCTGCCTACTGATGGTGACGCCGAAAACTTTATGAAGTCGCATGTTGAGCCGACGATTCGCGATATTCCGTCACTTCTGGCGCTGGCCCCCTGGTATGGAAAAAAGCACCGGGACAATACGCTCAGTATGAAACGCTTCTCCAACGGTCGCGGGTTCTGGTGTCTGGGTGGTAAAGCGGCGAAAAACTATCGTGAGAAATCGGTCGATGTCGCCGGTTACGATGAACTGGCGGCATTCGATGAAGATATTGAGAAAGAGGGATCCCCGACGTTCCTGGGTGATAAACGTATTGAGGGGTCTGTCTGGCCCAAATCTATTCGCGGCTCAACGCCAAAAACAAAGGGGACCTGCCAGATTGAGCGTGCTGCCAGCGAGTCCGGGCATTTCATGCGTTTTCATGTTGCCTGTCCGCACTGTGGTGAAGAGCAGTACCTTAAATTCGGCGACAAAGAGACCCCGTTCGGGCTGAAATGGACACCGGGCGAACCCTCCAGCGTCTTTTACCTGTGTGAACATAATGCCTGCGTCATTAAGCAGCAGGAGCTGGATTTCACTGAAGCTCGTTACATCTGCGACACCACCGGGATCTGGACGCGCGACGGTTTATCCTGGTTTTCATCAACAGGCACCGAAATCGACCCGCCAGACAGCGTGACGTTTCACATCTGGACGGCATACAGCCCGTTTACCACCTGGGTTCAGATCGTTAAAGACTGGCTAAAAACGAAAGGGGATACAGGAAAGCGTAAAACCTTCGTGAACACCACTCTGGGCGAAACATGGGAGCCTAAAATTGGTGAACGGCCTGACGCGGAGCTCATGGCCGAACGCAAAGAGTTCTTCGGGGCATCCGTACCGGAGCGTGTTGCTTATCTGACAGCCGGGATCGACTCCCAACTGGATCGATATGAAATGCGCGTCTGGGGATGGGGGCCCGGTGAGGAAAGCTGGCTGATTGACCGGCAGATCATTATGGGCCGTCATGATGATGAAGCGACCCTCGTCAGGGTGGACGAGGCGATTAACAAAACCTATCTCCGAAAGAATGGCGTGGAAATGTCGGTATCCCGTATCTGCTGGGATATCGGCGGTATTGACCCCACCATTGTCTACAATCGCTCAAAAAAGCATGGTCTGTTTCGCGTGATCCCAATTAAAGGGGCTTCCGTTTACGGCAAGCCTGTGGCGAATATGCCGCGCAAACGCAACAAGAACGGCGTTTATCTGACGGAAGTGGGGACTGATACCGCAAAGGAGCAGATTTATAACCGCTTCACACTTCAGCCGGAAGGGAGTGATCCTCTTGCCGGTGCCGTGCATTTCCCCAATAACCCCGAAATTTACGATCTGGCTGAGGCACAGCAGCTTACTGCTGAGGAGCAGGTTGAAAAATGGGTGGACGGGCGTAAGAAAATCGTCTGGGACAGCAAAAAGCGACGAAATGAGGCGCTGGACTGCTTCGTGTACGCGCTGGCGGCCCTGCGGATCAGTATTTCGCGATGGCAACTGAATCTTGATTCACTGCTCGCGAGCCTGCTGGAGGAAGAGGGGAACCGGACCAATAACAAAACCCTGGCTGATTATGCCAGGGCATTATCTGGAGATGAATAATGGCGACACAGACTGATCTGGATGCCGCCCGCGCTGCGTTGCACGATCTCATGATGGGAAAGCGGGTGGCAACGGTGCAAAAAGACGGCCGGCGGGTTGAGTTCACCGCGACCTCCGTCAGTGACCTGAAAAAATACATTGCCGAACTTGAGTCACAGGTTGGCACCACTCCACGACGCCGGGGACCGGCAGGATTTTACGCATGAAAACACCTGCTTTGTTAGGACCGGACGGTAAAACCGCTCTGCGGGATTATGCCGGATATCATGGCGGTGCTGGTGGCTTTGGCGGTCAGCTCCGCGCCTGGAACCCACCGAGTGAAAGCGCAGATGCTGCGTTATTGCCTAATTTTTCCCGTGGTAACGCGCGCGCTGACGACCTGGTCCGCAATAACGGCTATGCGGCAAACGCGGTACAGCTCCATCAGGACCACATTGTCGGGTCATTTTTCCGGCTCAGTTATCGCCCCAGTTGGCGTTTTCTGGGCATTGGAGAGGAAGAGGCCCGGGCGTTCTCCCGTGAAGTTGAGGCGGCCTGGAAAGAATTTGCGGAGGACGATTGCTGCTGCATTGATGCGGAACGTAAGCGTACATTCACCATGATGATCCGCGAGGGTGTTTCCATGCATGCGTTTAACGGTGAGTTATGTGCACAGGCCACCTGGGACAGTGATTCCACGCGTCTTTTCCGCACACAGTTCAAGATGGTGAGCCCAAAACGCATCAGCAACCCCAATAATGCCGGAGACACGCGAAACTGTCGGGCAGGTGTCAGAACAAATGACAGTGGCGCCGCGCTGGGATATTACGTCAGCGAGGATGGCTATCCGGGGTGGATGGCGCAGAAGTGGACCTACATCCCGCGTGAACTGCCCGGCGGCCGGCCTTCCTTTATCCACGTATTTGAACCCCTGGAAGATGGGCAGACACGCGGTGCTAACGTGTTTTACAGCGTCATGGAGCAAATGAAAATGCTCGATACACTGCAAAATACGCAGCTCCAGAGTGCGATTGTCAAGGCGATGTATGCCGCCACGATTGAAAGTGAGCTGGATACGCAAACTGCGATGGACTTTATTCTCGGCTCAGACAGTAAAGAGCAGCAAAGCAAGATGACTGGCTGGCTGGGGGAGATGGCCTCGTACTATACCGCGGCGCCGGTTCGTCTCGGCGGCGCGAAGGTGCCGCATCTGATGCCGGGCGACTCCCTGAATCTTCAGTCAGCGCAGGATACTGATAACGGCTATTCGACGTTTGAACAATCTCTGCTGCGCTACATTGCTGCAGGGCTGGGTGTGTCGTATGAGCAACTCTCTCGCAACTATTCGCAGATGAGTTATTCCACCGCCCGCGCGAGTGCTAACGAGTCCTGGGCGTACTTTATGGGGCGCCGCAAATTTGTTGCCTCCCGCCAGGCCTGTCAGATGTTTTTATGCTGGCTGGAAGAGGCCATTGTTCGCCGGGTGGTGACACTACCGTCTAAAGCCCGATTCAGTTTTCAGGAGGCGAGAAGCGCCTGGGGAAATGCAGACTGGATCGGCTCCGGGAGAATGGCCATTGACGGTCTGAAGGAGGTGCAGGAGGCTGTCATGCTCATTGAGGCGGGGCTGAGCACCTATGAGAAGGAATGCGCCAAACGCGGGGAAGATTATCAGGAAATCTTTGCCCAGCAGGTTCGCGAAACGATGGAGCGCCGCGCAGCGGGACTTAAACCGCCAGCGTGGGCGGCTTCGGCCTTTGAGTCTGGACTGAAAAAATCGAATGAGGAGGGGACCGATGACGCCAGAGCTGCGTAATCTCCCGCACATTGCCAGTATGGCCTTCAATGAGCCACTTTTACTTGAACCCGCCTATGCGCGGGTTTTCTTTTGCGCGCTCGCTGGTCAGTTAGGTATCACCCGTCTGACCGACACCGTGTCGGGCGTTACGCTTGGCGCAGAGCAGATGGCTGAACCGCTGGCACTCTTTGGTGATGATGAGGACATGGGGCCAAAGCCGGCGCGAAGCTACCAGGTCACTGATGGTATCGCGGTGCTGCCGGTTTCCGGGACGCTGGTCAGTAAAACCCGCTCACTCCAGCCGTATTCGGGGATGACGGGGTACAACGGCATCATCGCCCGCCTCCAGCAGGCAATCAGCGATCCGGGTGTAGACGGCATTCTTCTGGATATGGATACGCCAGGTGGAATGGTGGCGGGTGCCTTTGACTGTGCGGACATCATCGCCCGCATGCGGGATATCAAACCCATATGGGCGTTAGCCAACGATATGAACTGCAGCGCTGGCCAGCTGATTGCCAGTGCGGCATCGCGTCGGCTTGTGACGCAGACGGCCAGAACGGGATCCATCGGGGTCATGATGGCCCACAGCAATTACGGCGCTGCCCTTAAAACCAGCGGCGTTGAGGTCACGCTGATTTACAGCGGCGATCACAAGGTGGACGGGAACCCCTACGAGAAATTACCCAAAGAGGTACGTGCAGATTTTCAGGCGCGTATCGACGCTACCCGGCAGATGTTCGCTGAAAAGGTGGCAGGTTATACCGGCATGTCGGTTCAGGCCGTTCTTGATACTGAAGCAGCTGTGTTTTCAGGCCAGGAATCAGTAGACAACGGCCTGGCGGAGCAGCTGGTCAACAACATGGATGCGCTGAACGTTATGCGCGATGCAATTAATAAACGAACGATGATTTCCCGAGGAGGAAGCATGAAAGGTACTACTGCATCCGCAGATACCACTCAACCAGCAGCATCTGCTGACCAGACCGTGACCACCGTTGACGCGCCTGCTGTGGTCGTTACTGACCCTGCCGCGGGCGCAACTGTTGATATCAGCAGCCAGGTGGCAGCGGCGGTCGCAGCCGAAAACGGTCGCATTATGGGGATCCTGAACTGTGAAGAGGCGAAAGGGCGTGAATCACAGGCGCGTGCGCTGGCAGAAACGCCGGGAATGACCGTGGAAAGTGCCCAGCGCATTCTTGCCGCAGCACCTCAGAGTGCTCTGGCGCGCACGGATACTGCGCTGGATCGTCTGATGGAAACCGCACCCGGCACCGTCACGGCAGGTAACGCTTCTGCTGAGGCGGGTGACGATTTGTTAAATACGCCTGTTTAAGAGGTCAACATGTCTAACACTGAACAATTTACGCACAATCAGCCCCTCGGGAACAGTGATCCGGCGCATACCGGTTATGCACCCGGTGAACTGACGAAAGCAGTACCGGCGATGACGCCTCTGATGCTGGATGCCACTTCTGGCAAGCTGACCGTCTGGGATGGCCAGCATGCTGGGGCTGCCTGTGGCATTCTGGCTGTTTCCTCGGACCAGAGCAGCACTGAGCTGGCATTCTATAAGTCCGGCTCTTTCCGTATTGAAGATGTGCTCTGGCCGGATGCGGTGACAGATGAACACATCAAACGCAACGCATTCGCAGGTACAGCCATCAGTATCGTCTGACATCCGACTTAACACTAACCATCATCCACAGAAGCCGCCTTCGCGGCTTTTTTTTACGGGAAACATCTATGTCAATTTACACAACTGCCCAACTGCTGGCGGTCAATGAGAAGAAATTCAAATTCGATCCGCTTTTCCTGCGTATTTTCTTCCGTGAAAGCTACCCCTTCAGCACCGAGAAGGTGTATCTGTCGCAAATCCCGGGCATGGTCAACATGGCGCTGTACGTCTCTCCTGTTATTTCCGGCAAGGTTATCCGCTCCCGTGGTGGCGCAACATCAGAGTTTACGCCGGGTTACGTCAAGCCCAAGCACGAGGTAAACCCGCAGATGACGCTGCGCCGCCTGCCGGATGAAGACCCGCAAAATCTGGCTGACCCGGCCTACCGCCGCCGTCGCATAATCCTGCAGAACATGAAGGATGAAGAACTGGCGATTGCTCAGGTGGAAGAGAAACAGGCTGTGGCTGCTGTTCTCAACGGTAAATACACCATGACCGGCGAAGCGTTTGAACCGGTTGAGGTGGATATGGGACGCAGTGCCGGAAACAACATCATCCAGGCAGGTGCTGCGGCCTGGAGCACCCGCGACAAAGAAACCTATGACCCTACTGACGATATTGAAACCTATGCGCTGAACGCCAGCGGCGTGGTCAATATTATCGTCTTTGATCCGAAGGGCTGGGCGTTGTTCCGTTCATTCAAAGCGGTAAAAGAGAAGCTCGACACCCGTCGCGGTTCTAACTCTGAACTGGAAACGGCGCTGAAAGATCTGGGGGAAGCGGTCTCCTATAAGGGAATGTATGGCGATGTGGCCATCGTCGTTTACTCCGGGCAATACATTGAAGACGACACCAAAAAGAACTACCTGCCGGATTTGAGCATGGTGCTGGGTAATACCCAGGCGCGCGGTTTGCGCACCTACGGCTGCATTCAGGATGTTGATGCCCAGCGTGAAGGCATTAACGCTTCCACGCGTTATCCGAAAAACTGGGTACAGACAGGCGATCCGGCGCGTGAGTTCACCATGATCCAGTCTGCACCACTGATGCTGCTGGCTGACCCGGATGCGTTCGTGTCTGTCAAACTCGCCTGATGTCCATTCTGTGGCCCTGCGGGGCCCTGTTCCGGAGTTGTTCTTATGACAGAAAAAGAAAAGTTGATTGCGCGGCTTAATGAGCTTGGCGCGCAGCTTGGTCGGGAAGTGAATACCAGTGGCACCATTCAGGAGCTCTCTATGCGCATTGCGGAGCTGGAGGAAGAACTGGATGAAGGCACGGATACCGATAGTGTTGAAAATGGTGGCGTGAGTGATGGTAGTGCATCCACCGGCGCCGTAGACCCCGTGCCGCCAGTGGATACTGTATTAAGCGGTAGAACAGATGACGCGCTGACGGCAGTCGAAACGCTGGTCACGCTGCACATTGAGGCGCTGCACGCGACCCGCGATGAACGGGTATCTATTGTGGAGGCGGGGACCGTGATCCGCGTGACAGAAGCGGATGCGGACAGCCTGGTTGCACTTGGGCTGGTCCGCGAGCACTAACAGGGGGCTGTGTGGCTGATTTCGATAACCTTTTTGATGCTGCAATAACACAGGCCGATGACACTATTCGGCAGGTTATGGGGACTTCTGCAACAGTAACGTCCGGCGCTATTTCTGGCGTCACGTTGAGTGGTGTTTTCGATGATCCGGAAAATATCGGTTACGCCACACCCGGCATCCGTGTCGAGGGGACCAGCCCGTCGCTGTTTGTGAAATCAGCAACGATTGTGCAGCTGGCGCGGCTGGATACGCTGGATATTAACGGAAAACCTTTCTGGGTTGATCGTATTGGCCCTGATGACTGCGGATCCTGCCATGTCTGGCTCGGTACGGGTTCTCCTCCCACAGCAACCCGACGCCGTTAAGGGGAAACTATGTCTTTAAAAGGGCTTGAACAGGCTATAGCAAACCTGAACAGTATCAGCAATACGGCGGTTCCGCGTGCCTCAGCGCAGGCTGTTAACCGTGTCGCCACCCGGGCAGTCAGTAGAAGCGTTGCCGTTGTCTCGAAAGATACGCGGGTGCCACGCAAGCTGGTAAAACAACGCGCCAGGATAAAACGCGCCACGGCGAAAAAGCCGATGGCAATGATTCGCGTGAACCGGGGCAACCTGCCCGCGATAAAGCTCGGTACCGCCAGCGTACGGTTATCCCGCAGAAAACGGGACAAAAAAGGGGCCAATAGCGTGTTGCGAATTGGCCCTTTTCGTTTCCCTGGTGGTTTTATTCAACAACTGAAGAATGGCCGATGGCATGTGATGCGACGGACATCCAGACCCCGCTACCCGATTGAAGTGGTCAGCATTCCACTGGCAGCGCCACTGACGACCGCATTTAAAGATGAGCTGCCGAAGCTCATGGAATCGGATATGCCCAAAGAACTTCGGGCATCCCTTAAAAACCAACTCAGGCTGATTCTGAAACGATGAAACACACTGATATTAGAAAGGCCATTATTGATGCGCTGGAGAGCCATATTGGTAAAGACGCACTCTATTTTGACGGACGTCCAGCGGTACTGGAGGAGGGGGATTTTCCGGCGGTCGCTGTCTTCCTGACGGATGCCGGGTATACCGGCGAAGAACTGGATGCTGATATCTGGCAGGCCACGCTGCATATCGAAATCTTTTTACCGGCGCAGGTACCCGATTCCGAGCTCGATGACTGGATGGAGTCACGTATTTATCCGGTGCTTGGCAATGTGCCAGGACTTTCTCTGCTGATCAATAACATGGTGCAGCAGGGGTATGACTACCAGCGCGATGACGATCTTGGGCTGTGGAGTTCGGCTGATCTGAAATATTCCATTACTTACGAAATGTGAGGACGTAATGACTACACCAAACCCACTGGCGCCGGTAAAGGGTGCCACCACCACGCTCTGGATTTATTCCGGATCGGGTAACCCCTTCGCCAATCCATTATCGGATGTTGACTGGACGCGCCTGGCAAAGATTAAAGACCTGCAGCCCGGTGAACTGACTGCCGAATCAAACGACGACACCTATCTGGACGACGAAGATGCCGACTGGACTGCTACCGCGCAGGGGCAGAAATCGGCGGGGGAGGCCAGTTTTACGCTGGCCTGGAAACCTGCCGAGAGCGGGCAGCAGGATCTGGTTCGCTGGTTTGATGACGGTACCGTGCTGGCGTACAAAATCAAATACCCGAATGGCGCCACCGATGTGTTCCGTGGCTGGGTAAGCAGCCTGGGTAAAACGGTGACGGCAAAAGACACCATTACCCGTTCTGTCAAAATCAG